>DATFWH010000377.1:0-21256 GCA_035259465.1 Binatia bacterium | reverse complement strand
TAATCCCAGCTCGCCGGCACTGGCCGCGAGCTCCATGATTTTGCGGCTCTCCTCCAGCTCCGCCTGCATTCGGGAGCGGCGCCGGCGCTCGAGCAGGAAATCGACGATGATCGCCGTTTGTACAATGAAGATGATGAGCGCGATGAGAACGTACCAGTGGTACTGCTCCCAGAAAGACTCCTGCCTGAAGCGCACGACGCTGTTGGCCGGCAGCTCGCTTTCGCGGATTCCCCAGCGCTTGAGCGCCCGCGCGTCGAACATCGGCGTCGTGTCGCTGCGGACTTCCAACGGCAGCGATTGCGGCGCCGTGCCGGTCAGCAGGAGGCGCGTCAATTCGCCCGCCCGTCTGCCGAGCCCCTCGGCGCTCGCCAAGTATCCGCCGACGGCGCCCGTGCCGAGACTCGTATCCGTCATGACGTACACCGGCGCGTTCGCCAGCTCGGCGATCGATTGGCCGATCTGCCCCGATATGACCGGCTGACCCGCCGCGTCGCGAAAAGACCTGCTGAAAAGGACAGCCGTTTGCGTGGGCAGCGACGCGACAGCTTGACGCAATTCGGCGAGGCTGAGCTTGTCCCAGAAATCGAAGGCGACGCGCCCGGCGAACGGGCGCGCGGCCTCTCGCACGCGGTCGAGCACCTCGCGGTCGACGCCCGCCGTACCGCCGACGACGACGATGCGGCGCGTATCGGGCTGGAGACGCAGGATCAACTGGATCGAGGCGTCGGGGTCGACGCGCTGCGCGACGCCGCTGACGAGTCCGCCGAATTGACCCGCCGCAATCGCCTCTTCGGTGTAGCCCGTGACGACGATGGGCGTTTTGGGAAAAATCTGCTGCAGCACCTTTACCGTAGCCGCGAGGTTGCCTACATAGGCCAGGATGACGACGTCGGGACGCTGTCCGGCGTATTTCTCCGTTAGATACTCCTTAAAGACGCGCTGGAAGCGGTCCATCGGAAAGCGGACGACATCGAGGTTCTCGGCGTAGGTGTCGATCGAGATGGACGGAACTTTTCCCAAGACGTCATCGAGGCCGCGGGCGAGCAGAGTGAAACCCGGCGAGAGCCGGGTGCCGGTCGAAATGATCAGGACGCGCTTTGTCGGGCGGCCGCTCTCTTGAGCGTCGAGATAATGGGGTGCGGCGGCAAATACGATTAGACAAATAACCAGTGCAGAAAAGCGCCGCCGCGGGGTCGCGCCGGGCTTACCGACCGGATTTCCGTTTCGGAGCGGTACTCTCACGGCTCTCGGTGGTTATCAACAGAATCGGTAACACCCTAGGCCATGATTCCGATTGAAGTCAAACCGGCCGCATTGGACCAAAGTCCAATGTTGCCCCGCCCCCGGCTTTGGTATGGGAATCGGAAACTCACGCGGTCGCGGGTCTATCGGGCCGCGACCGACGGATCTAAGTCCGAAACAGGAGGGATGCATGCGAATGCGCACCGTTGTCTATTTCATGGCCGCGGGCCTGCTCGTCGCGCTGACGGCGTCGCAGGCGATCCGGGCGCAGAACAAGGGGGCGCCCGGAGACAAGCCGGCGAGCAACCTAGGAATCGTGCACGATAAGCTCAAGGCCGACAAGAAACTGATCGTCTCGAACTACATGGAGCTGACCGAGTCGGAGGCGGCGAAGTTCTGGCCGGTTTACGACGAGTACCAGGCGGATCTGCAGAAGAGCAACGAGCGGCTGCGCGCGCTGCTGCAATCCTACGCGGCGGACTACAACAATAAGTCGCTCACCGACGAGAAAGCGAAGAAGCTGATGGACGACTGGATCGCGCTCGAGCGCGACGAAGGCAACCGCCGGAGCGCCTTCGCGCCGAAGGTGCTGAAGGCGGTGCCGCCCAAGAAGGCGGCGCGCTATCTCCAGATCGAAAACGAATATCGTACGATGCTGCGCTACGAGCTGGCGGCCTACGTGCCGCTGGTTCCGTAGCCAAACACCGGGGAGCAGAGCGATGAAACTTCAATTAAATTTAACTGTGGCGGTCGCTGCGATGGCGATCGGATTGAGTCTCTTGGCGGCCGGCCCGTCGCTCGCCGCGAGCGCCGGCCAGATCGACCGGGAAGCGGCCCAGACTCTCAACACCTTATATAAGAACAATCCAGGTGCGAAGGCTCTCGGGGATAAAGCGGTGGCGGTGCTGGTCTTTCCCAGCATCGTCAAAGGCGGCTTCATCATCGCCGGACAGTTCGGCGACGGGGCTTTGCGCAAGAATGGAAAGACCGCCGGCTATTACCGCTCGCTCGCGGCGTCTTACGGCTTTCAGGCCGGCGCGCAATCGTTCGGCTATGTGCTGTTTTTCATGGACGACGACTCGGTCCGGTACCTCGACAGGAGCGACGGCTGGGAAGTCGGCACCGGCCCGAGCCTCGTCGTGCTGGACCAGGGCTTCGGCAAGAACTTCTCGACGACAACGCTGCAGAAAGGCGTTTACGCCTACATCTTCAACCAGAAAGGTTTGATGGGCGGCGTCGGCATTCAAGGCACCAAGATCACCAGGATCAATCCGAACCCGTAGGCGTTGGAGCGACGAGAAGGAGAACCGGCGATGAGAATGGATTTCATCATCAAAATGATGAGTTTTACTGCGGCGGCGATTTTGCTGGGCTTCTTGGGCTACTCCGTGGCACAGGACAAGCCCGCCGACAACATGCAGATCCTGCGGGAAAAGATCAAAGCCGACAAGAAACTGTTGGTCGCGGCGAACATGGATCTGACCGAAACAGAGGCGAAGTCCTTCTGGCCGATCTACGACCAGTACCAAAAGGATTTGCAGAAGATCAACCAGCGGATCGTCAAGGTGATCGAGAGCTACGCGGAGGATTACCGCAGCCTTTCGCTCACCGACGAAAAGGCGCGGAAGCTCATCGACGAGGCGCTCGCGATCGATAAGGCCGAAGCCGGCCTCAAGAGCACGTACGCTCCGAAGCTCGCCGGCGTTTTGCCGGCGCGAAAAGCGATGCGCTACCTGCAGATCGAAAATAAGATCCGCGCGGTCGTCCGCTACGACATCGCCTCGGGCGTGCCCCTGGTGCGCTAGGCACCGACAGCCGCCCGCCGGACGGAACGCCCGTCGCGCCGCCTTCGAGTCGAAGCATGCGGCCTCTCAAGATACCGAGGATATCGGTCACCGCGGCGGCCGGGCTGATCGAGATCCTCGACGCCGCCCGCGTCGACGCCGACGCGCTCTTGCGCTCGGCGGGATTGGACCGCGATGCGCTGAAAAACCCGGACGGCTACATCCCCTGCGCCGCCTTCGCGCGCTTGCTGGAAGAATCCGCGCGCGCGACCAAAGACGAATGTTTCGGCCTGCATTTCGGCGAGCATTTCAATCCAAAGCAGCTCGGCGCCCTCGCCTATGTCGTCTTACACTCGCCGACTTTCCAGACCGCGGTCGAAAACTCCGTCCGCTATCTCCACCTGCACAACGAGTCCGTCGAGGTGTTGAATAAGGTCGAAGGAGACCGCATGTACCTGCAGCATGTCCGGCCCGACTTCGGGCTCGAGTCGGTCCGGCAGCACAACGAATACAGCACGGCCATCACGCTGAACGCGTTCCGCCTCATGGCCGGCAGCACGTACACGCCGGTCGAGGTCCAGTTCGCTCACGAAGCTCCCCGCGACACTTCCGAGCACCTGCGGATTTTCGGCTGCCCTGTCTTATTCGCGTGCGGCGCGAATGCAATGGTCATCGAGCACGCGTTTATGGACCGCCAGGTGCCGGCGGCCGACCCGCACCTCTACCCGGTCGTTAAACGCTACCTCGACAACATCATGGCGGCCATGCCGCGCGAGAGCGACTTTCTATGCTCGGTGCGCAAAGCGATCGCGGAATGCATGCGCGACGGCGAATGCAAGCTCGCCGTCGTCGCCAAAAAACTTGCGCTGAGCCAGCGCTCGCTGCAGCGGCGGCTGGAGGAGCACGGCGTTGATTTCAACGCGTTGGTAAGCGGGACGCGCCATCGCTTCGCCGTCGAATATCTCAAGAACCCCGGCAACACGCTTTCAGAGGTCGCTTTCCTGCTCGGCTACTCCGAAGTCAGCGCGTTCAACCGCGCCTTCAAGCGCTGGACCGGCACGACGCCCATGCAGCATCGGCACAAGACGCGAGAATCCCGAGTCTGAGTTAGTTATCCCCCGCTAAACGCAAAGAACTCCCGACCCCGAAGGCGGACCTCCGGAACCGGGAGTTCTTGGCGCGATAAGTTGGTGGAGCAGATGGGAATCGAACCCACGGCCTCCGCGTTGCGAACGCGGCGCTCTCCCAGCTGAGCTACTGCCCCGTGAGAAGCGAATTCAAAGGATCGTGCGCAAAAACTCTCTCAGCGGCCCCGCGAGATCGGGGCGCTTGAGGGCGTAGGCGACCGTCGCGCGCACGAAGCCGAGCTTGTCGCCGATGTCGTAATGCTCGCCGGTGAACTCGTAGCCGTAAAATTTTCGCTGCCGGTTGAGATCCGCCATCGCGTCGGTCAGCTGGATCTCGCCGCCCTTTCCCGGCTTCACGCGCTCGAGACAACCGAAGATATCCGGGTGCAGCACATAGCGTCCCACGATCGCGAGGTCCGACGGCGCGTCCTGGGGATCGGGCTTTTCGACCATCCCCACGATCTCGTGCGTGCGCGGGCCGATCTCGCGGCCTTGAATGATCCCGTAGCGCTTGACGTCCGGCCGCGCCACGCGCCTGAGCGCGACCACCGAGTCGCCCTTGGACTCGTAAATGTTCAGCAGCTGCCGCACACACGGCACCGGGTCGTCGACCACGTCGTCGGACAATAGCACCGCGAAGGGCTCGTTGCCGACCAAGTTCCGCGCCGACAGCACCGCGTGGCCGAGCCCCAGAGGCTTTTTCTGCCGCACGGAGACGACGTCGATCATCGTCGAGATCGACTGGAGCTTCTCCAGCATCTCGGTGTTGCCGCGCTGCTCCAGCACCTGCTCGAGCTCGGGCGCGAAATCGAAATGGTCTTCGAGGGTGTCCTTGCCGCGCGCCGTGACGAAGATCATCTCCGTCAAGCCGGAGTCGAACGCCTCCTCGACGACGTACTGGATCGAAGGCGTGTCCACGATCGGCAGCATCTCTTTGGGCACCGTCTTGGTCGCGGGCAAAAGCCGCGTGCCGAGGCCGGCGACGGGGATGACCGCTTTTTTGACCTTTATCGCCATCTCAAACGAACCGGTTCTTCCGCTCGCCGACTTCCTGCGCCGATTTGCACTCGATGCAGAGCGTCGTCACGGGGCGCGCCTTGAGACGCGCCGTGCCGATCATCTCGCCGCACTCCTCGCACACGCCGTAGCTGCCGTCCTCCAGACGGCGCAGCGCCTCTTCGATCTTGGCGATCAGCTTGCGCTCGCGGTCGCGGATGCGGAGGATGAAGTTGCGGTCGGATTCGAGCGCCGCGCGGTCGGTCGGGTCCGGAAAGTTCGCGTCGCCGTCCATGCCGTCGACGGTTTTTTCCGCCTCGTTCAGAAGCTCCTGCTTCCGTTCGTTCAGCAGGCGGCGAAAAAAGTCGACGTCGATGGCGGCCACGGCAAGGTCCTTCCGGCGCGAGTGAAAACCTCAACTATATACCATCGATGCCGTATGAAGTAAATCGCGGCGGCGCGAAATTCCCGCCTCATTCGATGGAGAAGGGCGAGGGGGGATGCTTGAGAACGAGAACTTCGGTCGAGGCGGGCAGCATCGCGCGGCTCAGCACGAGCTTGGAGTCGTTCAGGCGCTTCACGGGATATTTCGCTTTGGCGAAGCCGGCGAAAAGCTCCGCCTGGCGCTCGACGTCGTAGTGCATCGGGATGACGATCGGCGGCTTGACCTGCTCGATCACGCGCAGCACGTCCTCGAAGCCGAGGTTCGTCATCGCGTCGATCGGAATCATGAGGACGTCGACGCGGTTGAGGACCTTCTCCTGCTCGGGCGTGAGCAGATGGCCCAGGTTTCCCAGGTGCGCGATGCAGAGGCTGCCCATCTCGTAGATGAAGATCGAGTTGGCGACCGCGCCCCATGCCGGCCCGCGCTGGCTCGGGAGGTTCACGATGGCGACGTCTTTGACGTTGGTGCGGATCGGGTTCCACGTCTGGCGCAGCGTGATGCCGCGGAGAATGACCGGGTCGCCCGACACCGCACCGACGTTATTGTGCGTGATGTGGTCGTTGCTGACCGTCACGGCGTCGGCGCGGATGCCCGGCGTGACGTCGAGGTTCGGATCCGTGACGACGCGCGTCTCGCTGCCGGACTGGATGAGGAAGCTCGAATGGCCGAACCACTGGACGAAATAGCTGCCGAGCTTCGGCGTCGAGCGCCCGCCGCGCGTCTGTACCAGCGCGCGCTCTCGATCGAAGAGCTCGACCAGGGAGGGATTGCAGAACGCCTGCACGAGCCGCCGCGGCAGCAAAAGCAGGAGCGTCGTGAGGCCGAGAAAAGCCCGCCGCCGCATCATGCTTCCTCGATGATCAGCGTCGTAAAGGCGCGGATCTCCGTCTCCGGCCACTGCCAGGCGTCTTTCGACAGCCCCGCCTTCACGCACGTCTGCTGCAGGAATTTTTTCATGTCCCAGCCGTATTGCGTCGCGACCTGCGGCAGCAGCACGCCGCGTCGGCCTCCGTTCGAGATATAGAGCCCGTGCCGGCCGGTTTCCAGCGCCGGCGGATCCTCGGCCTTGAACAGCGGGCTCAGCACCGAGATCTCGATGTGAATCTGCGCGAGCTCGCTCGGCGCGATCGCCGCGACGCGCCGGTCGCGCGACGCCGCGGCTTCGGTCATCTCGATCACCGTCTCGTAGAGCGGCCCGGTCGGAAAACAAGTGCCGATGCAGCCGCGCAGCTCCGCGCCGCGGTGGAGGCTCACGAACGCGCCGTATTCCTGCGTGTGAAGATACGGATCGTCGACGGCGCTTTCGTTAGCCACGATATCGCAGACGAAATCCTCCAGTGTCGCGCGCGCGAGCTCGATCAACTTTATCTGCGACGGCGGAGGAATATCGATCTCCATTCCTCACCTACATAGCCGCGCGATTTTAGAATAGCCACAGCGCGTCCGCCGGCACGGCGATCCAGCATTCGCCGGGCGGCAGCGCGCGCTCGCCCCAGACGCGCAGCTCGAGGCCGGGCAGCGCGAACAGATACTCCCAGCGCTCGCCGAGGTACGACGCCGACTTGAGCGCCATCTTGACGCGATTGTCGCCGCCGCCGTCGGCGAGGCGCAGCGACTCGACGCGGATGACGCCGACCGCGGCGTCGCCGGTCTTTTTCGGGCCGCGCAGCTCGCCCCAAAGGCTCCAGCCTTCACCGGCGATGCGCGCGCGGCGGCCGTCGCTCTCGGCGAGCGTGCACGCGACGCGGTTGTTGCTGCCCATGAATTCGGCCACGAAGCTGCTCGCCGGCCGCGCGTAGATCTCCTCCGGCGAGCCTTCCTGCTGCACGATGCCTTGGTCGAGCACCATGATGCGGTCGGCGATCGCCAGCGCCTCTGTCTGATCGTGCGTGACGTAGAGCGCGGCGGAATGCGTCTCTTTGATGATCTGGCGAATCCAGTGGCGCGCCTCCTCGCGCAGCTTGGCGTCGAGGTTGGAGAGCGGCTCGTCGAGCAGCAGCACCGGCGGGCCGTAGGCGAGCGCGCGGGCGAGCGCGACGCGCTGCTGCTGCCCGCCCGAGAGCTGGTGGGGATAGCGCGCGGCCAGGTTTTTAAGCCCGAGGCGCGCGAGCATCCCCTCGACTTTGGTTTTGATCTCGCCGCTCGGCAGGCGCCGGAGCTTGAGGCCGTAGGCGACATTCTCGAAAACCGTGCGGTGCGGCCACACCGCGTAGGATTGAAAGACGAGGCCGAGACCGCGGCGCTCGGCGGGAATCTCCAGGTCGGCGTTCGCGTCGAAGACGCTCTTGCCGCCGATCGCGATGCGCCCGCGGTCGGGCCGCTCCAATCCCGCGACCGAGCGGAGAAGCGTCGTCTTGCCGCTTCCCGAGGGGCCCAAGAGCGCGAGGATGTCTCCGCGCTCGAGCTTGAGCGAGACGCCGCGCAGAATTTCGTTCTCGCCGAGCCGTTTCGCGATATCTTCCGCTACGAGTTCAGGCATCGAGGCGCACCCCCAAGCGCAGCGCGGCGAGCAGCGCCGCGCCGACAATCACGACTTCCACGACCGACAACGCCGAGATGAGATCGAGCGCGCCGGTGCCCCAGAGGGCGACGATGAGCGAGCCGATCACCTCCGTGCCGGGGCCGAGGAGATAAACGCCGGTCGAGTACTCGCGCACGAACATCATGAAGATGAGCAGCCAGCTGCCGATCAGCCCGAAGCGGACGAGCGGCAGCGTGACGTCGCGCGCGACCTTTGCGGGTCCGGCGCCGGTCACGCGCGCGGCGTCCTCGAGATCGGGCATGACCTGCATGAGCGTCGCGGTGATGAGCTTGAGCCCGTACGCGAGCCAGACGACGCTGTAGGCGAGCCAGAGGCTGAAGAGCGTCGTGCGCAGCGGCGCGATCGGCTTGACGAAAAGAAACAGCCAGAAAAACGCGAGGCCGACGACGAGCCCCGGCAGCGCGCGCGGCACGAGCGACAGATAATCGAGCCACGCGGGCCAGATGCCTTTCGCGCGGTGCGCGCTGAGCGCGATGAGCGCGTAGACGGCGACCGCGAGCGCGCCGCCCAAGGCGCCGATCGCGAGCGTATTGGCGATTCCGCGGATGAGATTGGGATATTGCAGCAGGCCGCGGAAATGGTCCAGCGTCAGCACGTCGGCGAGCGCTACGCCCTCGCCCCAGTTGCGCACGACCGAGCGGAGCGCGATGCCCGCGAGCGGCAGCGCGACGACGCTCAAGAGCCATAGGATGACGATCGCGAGCATCGGCCAGCGCAGCGCCCCCAGCGGCAGCGGCCGAAACGCGCGGCCTTTGCCGCCGATCACGGCGTAGCGTGCGGCCGCGCCGACCATGCGCCGCTGGAAGTAGACCAGCGGAAACGTGATCGCGACGATGGAAACCGCGACCACCGCCATCAATTGATACGACGGCACGCCGAGCAGGTTGGTCAATTTATATAAATAGGTGGTGAGCACGAGCAGCCCGGCGGGATCGCCGAGCACGAGCGGCAGACCGAACAGCTCGAAGCCGAGCAGGAATACGAGCGCGCCGCTGAAGAGGATCGCTGGCCGCACAAGCGGCAGGCTGACGCTGAAGGCGATCCTCCACGGTCCCGCGCCGGTCACGCGCGCCGCTTCCTCGACCGCCGGGTCGAGGCCGCGGAGCGCGGCCGAGACATAGATGAACACGTGCGGCACGTGGGTAAGGCCGGCGATGACGATCAGACCCGCGAGCGAGTAGAGGTTCCAGGGCACGCCGCCGACCAGCGCCTTGGCCCAGAGGGAAAAAAAGCCGACCGGCCCGACAGCGACGACATAACCGAACGCGAGCACGACCGGCGAGAGGAAGACCGGCACGAGCAGCCACGGCTCGAGCCATTTCTTACCCGGCAGATCCGTCCGGGCGACGAGAAAACCGAGCAGGCTGCCCAGCGGCAGCGCGATCGCCGTCATGCCGAACGAGACTGCGAACGAGCTCAAGAACGCGCGGTGAAAGTCTCTGCTTGTTAGAACGTATTCGTAGGCTTCGAGGCCGAGCGTCGCCCGCGGGTCGAAGAACGGATCGGAGAGAAAGCTCTGATAGATGAGCAGTCCCAGCGGAGCGGCGACCGCGACGGTTACACAGAGACCCGCCGCCAGACGTGGGACGCTGAATTTCATTTTAGATTTTCGATTTTAGATTTTAGATTCCGGGAGCGGTCCAATCGAAAATCTAAAATCGGCAATCGAAAATTCATTGTGCGCTACCGTTTGAGCGCTTCCTGCCAGCGCTTGAGAAAATCGAGCCGCTTGGTCTTATCCAGCGCCGTAAGCAGGTCCGGCCCGACCTCGATCGGCTTCACGACTTTGCCCATCTCCTTGTTCAGCGCCGCCGCCGTCGCCTGCCCCTCGACGTCGTCGCGCAGCGCGTATATGAGCGCCTTGTTCGCCATGATCGTCTGCGCGCGCTTGGAGAGAATGTAGTCGAGAAAGAGCTTGCCGGCGTTCGGGTGGCGCGCGCCTTTCGGGACGAACGCGATGCGGGAGAAGGCGAGCAAATAGTCCTTGGGAAAGACGATGCCGATCGACTGGTCTTTTTGCTGGCGCAGCAGGCCGTACGAGCCGATGATGTTATACGCCAGCGTGTGCTCGCCCGAGCTCACTTTTTCGAGCATCGCGCCGGTGCTCGTGTAGACTTTGACGTCGACGCTGCCCATCGCTTTCGCGAGGTCCCAGAAAGCCGGGAAGACTTTCAAGTCCTGTGTCATCATCAAGAAGCCGACGCCGCTTTTCTCCGGATCGAACGTCGCGAGCTTGCCTTTGAAAACCGCGGCTTTTTCTTTCAGCAGTTTAACGAGATCGGCGTGGCTCGACGGCACGGCGTCCTGCGGCAGCAGCCGCTTGTTATAGGTCATCGTCACCGGCTCGAAGGTCGTGCCGAAGGCCTGGTTCTGCCATACGGCCCATTTCGGGAGATGCGCCGTCTCGGGCGAGGTGTACGGCTGGGCGTTGCCGCTCTGCACGAGCTGGAGCTGCAGGTCCATCGCCGAGCTCCAGAGGAAATCCGCCGTGCCGGCGCCCGCCGCCGCCTCGGCGAGGAAACGGTTGTAGACCTCGGTCGTGTTGAGGTCGTTGTATTCGACAACAATGCCCGGGTACTGGCTCTTGAAGTCCTGCAGCAGCGGCTCGGCGCTCGCCGAATCCGTCGAGGAATAGATGACCACCCGCCCTTCCTTCTGCGCCGCCGCCTGGTCGGCGGCGTGAGCGGCGCCGGAAATGAACGCCAACACCGCCAGGATCAACAAAGATCGCTTCATGTCATCGCCCTCCCTCGCGACGATGTTATCCTGCTAAAATTGCGCGCGGTCAAGAGAGGCTTTTGCTGTCTTTAAACTGCCGCTTCTGCTATGTTTGCATCGTCGGAGAAAACGCCATGATCAACATCGAGGAATTCCGCAAGCTCGAGCTCCGCGTCGGCGTCGTGAAGAGCGCCAAGGCGCATCCGAAAGCCGATCGGCTGATCGTGCTCAAGGTCGACCTCGGCACGGAGGAGCGGCAGATCGTCGCCGGCATCCGCGCGCATTATCAGCCGGAGGAGCTGGTGGGAAAGCAAGTCGTGGTGGTGGCGAATCTTGAGTCGGCGGTGCTCCGTGGCATCGAGAGCCAAGGGATGGTCCTTGCTGCCAGCGACGGCGAGCGCATCGTCGTCCTCTCGCCGGAGAAGATCGTCGCCGCCGGATCTAAAGTCTCGTGAGCGATGGCATCGCAGCCTAAAGGCCGCCCCACTTACTGCACGATCGACCTCGCGGCGCTCCGCTGGAACCTCAACCAGGTAAAAAGGCTCGTCGGCCCGCGCGTCAAAGTCCTCTCGGTCGTCAAGGCGAACGCCTACGGCCACGGCGCGGTCGCTTGCGCGCGAGCGCTCGCGGACGCCGGCTCCGACGCCTTCGGCGTCGCCACGGTCGAAGAGGCGGTCGAGCTGCGCGGCGCGGGCATCCGCGCGCCGATGCTCGTGCTGACCTCGATATGTCCCGAGCAGCTCGACGAATTTTTAAAGCACGACCTCACGCCGGCCCTGAGCGACGTTCAAACGATAAGCGCGCTGGAGAAACTGCTCCACAAGCGCGGAGCGGCGCTTAAATTTCATTTGAAGATCGACAGCGGCATGGGGCGGCTCGGCCTGCTCCACTCCGCGATCGATTCGTGGCTGCCGGAGATCGCCAAGCTTAAGGCGCTGCGGCTCGAAGGCATGTTTTCTCAGCTCGCTCATTCCGAGAGCGCCGACGGGACGTATTCGAAAGCGCAGATCGACAACTTCCGCGCCGCGGAGAAGCGCCTGCGCGCCGCAGGGCTCGCGCCGTCGGAGCTTCACCTCGCGAACAGCGGCGGCGTCATCGCCGTGCCCGACGCGCACGGCACGATGGTGCGGCCCGGCATCATGCTCTACGGCTGCTGCCCCGGACCCGCACTGGCGCACAAGGTCGATCTCAAGCCCGTGCTTTCGTGGCACACGCGCATCATGCAGGTGAACGAATTGCCCGCCGGCGCGAGCGTCGGCTACGGCCGCACCTTCACCGCCAAACGGAAAAGCCGGATCGCGGCGCTGCCGCTGGGCTACGCCGACGGCTACCACCGGCTCCTTTCCAATCGCGGAGCGGTGCTGGTGCGCGGCCAGCGCGCGCCGATCGCCGGCAGAATCAGCATGGATTTGACTATGATCGATGTTACCGATATAGCGGAAGTGGCTCAGGGAGACGAAGTCGTTCTCATCGGCCGGCAGGGCGCGGAAAATATTTCCGCCGACGAAGTCGCCGGCTGGGCCGAAACCATTTCATACGAGGTCCTCACATCGGTAAGCGCGCGGGTTCCGCGCGTTCATTTGAATTCTTAGCAATTCTAAGGAGGAACATAGAGCGTGGGCAAGATCGAGCGGGCGCTCATCAGCGTCTCGAATAAAGATGGATTGGCGTCGTTTGCGCGAGCGCTTTCGGCATTGGGCGTCGAGATTATTTCCACCGGCGGCACGGCGACGCTGCTGCGGCAGGAAAAAATTCCCGTCAAGGACGTCTCCGAGATCACCGGCTTTCCCGAGATGATGGACGGGCGCGTGAAGACGCTGCACCCGAAAGTCCACGGCGGCATTCTCTCGCTCCGCGACAACCCCGAACACGTCGCGCAGATGAAGCAGCACGGCATCGGTCCCATCGATCTCGTCGTCGTCAATCTCTATCCCTTCGAGTCGACGGTCGCGCGCGGCGCGCCGTTTCACGACATCGTCGAGAACATCGACATCGGCGGGCCGTCGATGGTCCGCGCCGCGGCGAAGAACTTCGCGCACGTCGGCGTCGTCGTCGATCCGGCGGACTACGAAAAAATCATCCACGAGCTGAGAGAAAAGGATTCGCTCTCCGACGAGACGCGCTTCGCGCTGGCGCAAAAAGCGTTTCGCCATACCGCGCACTACGACGGCGCGATCGCGAACTACCTCGACGCGCTCGACGCCGAGAAAAAGCCGGGGCGGTTCGGCGAGAGCCTGAGCTTTCAGGTCGCGAAAATCCAGGACCTCCGCTACGGCGAGAACCCGCATCAGAGCGCGGCTTTCTATGCGAGCGCCGACGGGCGCGCGCCGTCGATCGCGCGCGCGAAGCAGTTTCAGGGAAAGGAATTGTCCTACAACAACATCCTCGACGCCGACGCGGCGCTGCGGGTGATTCTGGAATTCAAAGACACGGCGACGGTCGCGATCAAGCACAACAACCCGTGCGGCGTCGCGACCTCCAAAGTCTCGCTCGCGGATTCGTTCCGCAAAGCCAAGGCGTCCGATCCGGTGTCGATCTTCGGCGGCGTGATCGCGGTGAACCGGCCCGTCGACGAGGAGACCGCGCTCGAGATGAAGGATATTTTTCTCGAGATCGTCCTCGCACCGTCGTTCACACCCGAGGCGAAGCAGGTTTTGTCCTCGGCGAAGCGGCTCCTGAACATTCGTTTGCTGGAGCTCGATTTGAACGATGAGACGCCCGGCGGCTACGATCTCCGGCGCGTGCGCGGCGGCCTGCTGGTGCAGGACTGGGACCTCGGCACGGTCGACGTCCGCCAGTGCAAGGTCGCGAGCAAGCGCCAGCCGACCGAAGACGAGCTGCGCGCGATGGATTTCGGCTGGCGCGTCTGCCGGCACGTGAAATCGAACGCGATCGTGTTCACCTCCGCCGACCAGGTTTTGGGCGTCGGCGCAGGGCAGATGAGCCGCGTCGATTCGGTCAAGCTCGCCGTCATGCGCGCCGCGACGCACAGCCTTGATCTCAAGGGCTCGGTCGTATCCTCCGACGCCTTCTTCCCCTTCCCCGACGGCGTCGAAGAGGCGGCCAAGGCCGGCGCAAAGGCGGTCATCCAGCCAGGCGGCTCGATCAAGGACAGCGAGGTCGTCGCCGTCGCCGATCAGTACGGCATGGCAATGGTGCTGACCGGCATGCGGCACTTCAGGCACTAGCTTCCCGGAGGGACACCCCGCTTGCCCGCGCGCGTTTTATTCGTAGGCTTCGACGGGCTCGACAGCAAGCTGCTCGGCGAATGGGCCGACGCGGGCATCCTGCCGACTTTTCGCGCTCTGCTTCAGCGTTCATCGTTCGGCCCCACGAAAAATCCACCAGGTTTATACGGCGGGGTGGTTTGGCCCTCTTTCAATACCGGTCTCTCTCCGGGTCGAAACGGTTATTTTTATGTCAGGCAAATTCCGCGCGGCGAATACATGGACGCAGATTTCCTACCGGCGCAGCAGAAAGGCGAAGCCTTCTGGGATGCGCTCAGCCGCGCCGGCCGCCGCGTCGCGATCCTGGACCTGCCGGATGCGCCGCTGGTAGCGCCGCTCAACGGCATTCAGCTCGTCAATTGGGGCACGCACGATTCCACCAACGACACGTGCCGCGCTTTTCCCGACGGAGTTATCGCGGATCTGGAGAAACGGTTCGGGCGCCCGCCGCCGGACCACTGCGACCGCGACGTGCAGATCATCGGTCACAAAGCTTTGCTGAATGGCCTGCGCGCGCGCGTCAAAAATAAGCTCGATATCTCGCTCCATTTTCTCGCCCGAGAGCCTTGGGATTTTTTCGCCACCTGCTTCTCCGAAGCCCATTGCGTCGGCCATCAATCCTGGCACCTGCATGACCCGACGCATCCGCGGCACGACCCGGCGCTCGCCGCCGAGATCGGCGATCCGTTGAAAACGATCTATCGAATGTTCGACGACGCCCTCGCGCGGCTTCTCGACGCCGCCGGTCCTGACGCCGTCACGGCGGTCCTCGCGAGCCACGGCATGGGGCCGCTCTATCGGGACGAATCGGTGGTGTTGGACGAGATCTTACAGCGGCTCCACGGCGCTTCAGGATCGCAGGCGGGCGGTTTGTTCCGACTGCTGAAGCGCGGCTGGTATGCGCTCCCGCCGGCGCTGCGCGCGGCACCTCTGCTGAAAGAGATCAAAGGGAAGCTGCTGCCGTCGCTCAGAGAATCGATGCTGGTTCCCGGCCGCGCAGCGCGGCGCTTCTTCGCGATTCAATACAGCCCGCACGCCGGAGCGATTCGCATCAACGTCGCCGGCCGCGAAAGCCGCGGCATGGTGCCGCGCGGGGACGAATACCGCCGCCTCTGCGAAGAGCTGCGCCGCGAGCTGCTGGCGCTCGTCAACGCCGAAAGCGGCGCGCCGGTCGTCGAGCGGGTTTACATAACGGCCGAGAACTTCTCGGGTCCATGCTTGGACGACCTGCCGGATATCGTGGCGCTGTGGCGGCGCGCCGAAGAGGTCCGCGAGATTTATTCGCCCCGCATCGGCACAGTCAAGGTGCCGGCCCTCAATTGGCGCACCGGCGACCACCGCGACCGCGGCTTGTTCGCCGCCCGCGGCGCGCCGTTTCGTCCCATGCGCTTATCCGAGCCGGTATCGGTGATCGATATCGCGCCGACGCTCGCCGGCCTGTTGGGCGTGCGCCTCGACGACGTCGAAGGCCGCCCGCTCATCGCTCCGATGGGCCTGTGACCAGGCGTTCGCCGGCCGCTTGCAAAGCCAAAACTCTACTGTAGGCGTTGAGATACTTCGCGACGACGCGATCCGCCGCGTAATCGCGCGCCCGGCGGCGCGCGTTCTCGCCGAGCTTGTCGACGAGCGACGGCTCGCGCATTAGACGGTCGATCGCCGCGGGCAATGCGCCGGGCTCGTCCGGCTCGAACAACAGCCCGGTAACACCGTCTTCTATGCCTTCCGGTATGCCGCCCCGCGCGGATCCGATGACCGGAACGCCGTGAGCGTTGGCCTCCACGATGACGCGTGCAAGCGGCTCATGCCAGAGTGACGGCAGCACCAGGACATCCACCTGACGAAAGAATTCCGCCGGCGCTATCCAGCCCAAGAACTCTATCGCATCGCGATTGTCCCCTTCCGACTGTCTTCCACGCAGATCGCGCTGGTAGCGCCCCTCCCCCTCGCCGGCAATCAACAGGCGCGAGCCTTCGCCGTGGCTTTGATTGAAGGCGTCGATGAGCCGTTCGATTCCTTTTTCGGGCACGATTCTTCCAAAGTATCCGAACGTGAGCGGCCGGCCTGCGGGCCGCACGGGCGCCGGCGCCGCGACGGTCGGGCTGTCGTGTGCGATGACATCGCTGAATTTCGCCGCGGAAAAAAAGCCGTGCTCCCGATGATGGCAAAGAATATAGCGGCTGATGCCGACCACGGCGGAGACGCAGGCGGATGCGCGCCGGCGCGCGATCAGCAAGGGAAGGCAGTCCCAGCAGGTGCGCTCGCAGGTCCGGCCGTTGTGGTAGCGCGTGCAGCGGCCGCAGGTCAGATAATAATCCTGCAGCGTATGCAAAACGGGAATCCGCTCGGCCGACGCGGCGCGCCACGCGGACACCGAGATGCCTTGCAGGTTGCTGGTGTGGACAATGTCGGGCGATTCATCGCGCATCAATCGCCGGAGCCGCACCTTCATCGCCAGATTGTATATGTCGGCCAGGTGCCAGAGCTTGCGCCGCGCGGACGAGCGCGGAACGCGGTCGTAAGGCCAGTGGAGATTCGCGATGGGCAGATAAACCACCTTGACGCCGCGAATGTTGCGCTCGCTCCCTTTCCCGGCGCCGACGGTGCTCGCGACCACGGTCTCGGCGCCCGCCGACGCGAGCGCCTCGGCGAGATTTTGTATCGCGCGCTCGGCGCCGCCGCGGACGTTCGGCTCGTAGAGCGCGTTGACGAAAAGAATCTTCATGCGCGAATTAGAAGCAATGTAACGTAAAGCCCAAAAGCGCGCCACATTCGCCCGCTTCGCGATTGACATCGCATCGCATCAGCGGCTAGTCTCGACATGAAGTCTCTCACAGCGGATATCCATGAAAATCCTCGTCATCGGCGGCGGCGGGCGCGAGCACGCGCTCGTTTGGAAGCTGTGTCAAAGCCCGCGCGTCGATAAGATCTTTGTCGCGCCGGGAAACGACGGCATCGGCGAGAGCGCGGAATTGGCGCCGATCGGCGTCGACGATCTCGCAAAGCTCGCCGCCTTCGCGGAGAAAAACCTCGTCGACCTGACGGTCGTCGGGCCGGAGCTGCCGCTGACGCTCGGCATCGCCGAATTTTTTTCCCAGCGCGGCCTCAAAATCTTCGCGCCCGGCCGCGAGGCGGCGCGGCTCGAAGGCAGCAAGGCCTTCGCCAAGGAGATGCTGCGCGAGAATAACATCCCGACGGCCGCGTTCGCGACCTTTTCCGACGCGGCGGCGGCGAAAAAGTATTTGGGCGAATTGAAGCCGCCCTACGTCGTCAAAGCCGACGGCCTCGCGGCGGGCAAAGGCGTGCTCATCTGCGCGTCGCGCGCCGAGGCGGAAGCGGCGATCGACGACGTGCTCACGCGCAGAGTCTTCGGCGCCGCCGGCGACAAGGTGGTCGTCGAGGAATTTCTCGAAGGCGAGGAAGCCTCCTTCATTGTCCTCACCGACGGCGAGCACATCCTGCCGCTCGCCTCCTCCCAGGACCACAAGCGCGTCTTCGACAACGACGAAGGACCGAACACCGGCGGCATGGGCGCCTATTCGCCCGCGCCGGTCGTGACCCCGGCGGTCCACCGGCGCGTTATCGAAGAAATTTTCAAGCCGCTGCTCGCGGGGCTTAAGCGCCGCGGCATCGTCTACCGCGGCACGCTTTACGCCGGCCTGATGCTGGCGGCCGACGGGCCGAAGGTTTTGGAGTTCAACGCGCGCTTCGGCGATCCCGAGTGCCAGCCGCTCATGGTAAGACTGAAAAGCGATCTCGTGCCGCTGATCGAAGCGGCGATCGAAGGGCGACTGGACAAAGTCGAGGCCGAGTGGCACGACGATCCGGCCGTTTGCGTCGTGCTCACGGCCGGCGGATACCCCGGCGACTACGCCAAAGGAAAAGAGATTCACGGCCTCGACCGCTTGAACGACTGGAAGAGCGGCGCGGTCTTTCACGCGGGCACGGTAAAAAAAGACGGCCGCTGGCGCACCAACGGCGGGCGCGTGCTCGGCGTCACGGCGCGCGGCCGCGATATCGCCGCCGCCGCCGCCGAAGCCTACCGCGCGGTCGCGGAGATCCATTGGGAAGGCATGCATTACCGGAAAGATATCGCGAAAAGAGCGCTGAAATAGTTAGATTACATCCCAGGGAGAATCACATGGCAGACAAACCCAAGGTGGGTATTTTGATGGGCAGCGATTCCGACCTCGATATCATGGCCGAGGCGGAGAAGCGGCTCGCAGGATTCGGCATTCCGTACGAGACGCGCATCCTGTCCGCGCACCGCACCCCGCACGAGACGCAGAAGTACGCCGAGTCGGCGGTCGAGCGCGGGCTCGAGGCGATCATCGTCGGCGCGGGCGCCGCGGCGCATCTCGCCGGCGTCATCGCGGCGCACACGACGCTGCCGGTGATCGGCGTGCCGATCGATTCGTCGGCCCTCAAGGGGCTCGACGCGCTGCTCGCGACCGTGCAGATGCCGGGCGGCATCCCGGTCGCGACGATGGCGATCGGCAAGGCGGGCGCGACCAACGCCGGCATCTTCGCCGCCGAGATCCTCGCGCGCAAAGATCCGGCGCTCGCCGAGAAGCTCGTGCGCTTCAAGCACGAGATGACCGCTGGCGTGCTGGAAAAGGACAAAAAGCTCCAGAGTGAAAGAGCCAAGCGCTGACAGCTTCGCCGCCGCGCTCGCCGCGCTCCGGCGCGGCGCAGCCGTCGTCTTCCCGACCGAGACCTTCTACGGCCTGGGCGCGGACGCGCTCGACGCGGCCGCCGTCGAGCGCGTCGCGGCGCTCAAGGGCCGCGGTGCCGCGAGCCCGATCGCGGTCATCGTCGCCGACCGCGCGATGCTCGCGCAGGTCGTGAGTGATATTCCGCCCGCGGCGGAAAAGCTCATCGCGCGCTTCTGGCCGGGGCCGCTGACGCTCGTGCTGCCGGCCAAGCGCGGCGTCCCCGCGCCGCTCGTCAATAGCGCAGGCAAAATCGGCGCGCGCGTCTCCAGCCATCCTGCGGCCGCGCGGCTCGCGCGCGAGCTCGGCCGGCCGCTCACCGCGACGAGCGCGAACCCATCGGA
The DNA here is from genome assembly GCA_035259465.1 of Binatia bacterium. Lineage (GTDB taxonomy): Bacteria > Desulfobacterota > Binatia > UBA9968 > UBA9968 > JAJPJQ01. Next base: position 2,122 of record DATFWH010000377.1, on the reverse strand, counting down.
AAAAGACCCCGCACGGAGCATCGCGCAAGCGCGCGTCTATTTCGAAGAGAAGATCGGAGTCTATCTCGACGGCGGCGAATTGACCGGCAAAGCGGCGTCTACGGTCGCAGAGATAAGCGGCGGCGAGGTGACAATTATCCGCGCAGGCGCGATCGCCGCAGAGGAGCTGAAGAAATGGCTGTGAGAATCTTTTTCGCCGTGCTTTTCCTCTTCGCCGTCGCCGCGTGCAAAGACGCGCCGAAGGAAGACAAGGCGAAGGAAGCGGTGCGCGACGCGATCACCAGCGATTTCCGCCTGTACCAGGGCGCGAAAGACAAGATCGGCGAATCGCAGAAGCGCGACGCCGAGCGGCGCGAGCAGGAAAAGCAGCTCGAATAAATTATTTCTTCCCGGCGATGCGCTTCACCGCGCCGCCGTCCTCGCCCTCATAGTAGTTCACATCGTCCGATTTGCGGAAAAACGCGCGCAGCGTCGTGCCGCCCGGCGCGCAGGTGAGCGCGCCGATCTTCTGGCTGTCGGGGTATTCCGTGATCTCGGGAAACTCCATCGTGCTGACGCAGAGATATTTGAGCTCGCGCGCGCCGGTATTGACCAGCTGGTGCGGCTTCTCCGCGCCGGAGGGAAACGCGACGAACATGCCCGCCGCGACCGGCGTCTCGTCGGCGCCGATGCGCAGCGATCCCTCGCCCTCGAAGATGTAGATCATTTCCTCGTTCGTGTAATGCGTGTGGAAAGGGAACGCCGCTTTTCCCGGCGGCACGGTGAAGACGCTATAGCCGAGCTTCGCCGCGCCGACCGCCGCGCCGACGCGCTGCCGCTTGCCGCCGAACGGCGATCCCTCCGGGCCCTTGAGATCATCGAGCGCGACGTCCGCGAGGCGAACGACATGTTTATGCTGCACCATTTCCATCCTCCGTTTCGGATCTAAATGCGGGCGCGCTAGCCGTGCCTCTTCGCTTCCCGCGCGATCCCCTTCTTCTCCAGCTCCGCGTACCAGAAATGCGGCCCTTCCGGCGCCATGCAGCGCGGCGCGAACGGCACCGGCACGCGCTCGATGATCGTCTCGCGCGCCGGATCGTAGCGCGCGAAGAAATAGCGCGCGTGGCGCGGATCGCTCCAGTGCGCCAGCGGCCCAGGATCGGATTCGACGAGCCACAGCTCGTTCCGGTACGCGGCCGGGCTGAAGGTCTCGTGCTGCGTGCGCACGACCCAATTGATCTTGCCGCTTTTCGGATCGATGCAGAAGAGCTTGCGGTTATGCCGGTGCGGCAGCCAGAGCTTATCGTCGTAGAGCGCGAGGCCGGAGCCCGCGCCGTCCGGGCAGCCGTAGCTCGCCGTCTCGCGCTCCTCGCGGAACGACCAGAAGACGATCTGCCGGTCGAGCTTGCCGCCCGCGGTGAGGAGCCACGCGCCCTCCTCCGCGGGACACACGTCCCATACTTCGTGCGCGTAGCTTAGCCGCGCTTCGGTTTTTCCGCTGTCGGGATCGTGCGCGGCGACGAGGCGCTCGTCCGGCGCGGCGAGCCAAAGCAAACGCCCGTCGTGCGCCATGCCGCCGATCGCCAAGCTCTCTACGTCCACGGCGATAGGCTATGGCAATACGGCGGTGCGATCAACCGCCGCGCGGAAAACGCAATCTCGAATCCGCGCCGCGAACGTACTATGATGATAGGAATGGCGCCGCGGGAAAATATCGGAGCCGAGACGCGCGAGCTCGCGCGCTCGCTTTACCGCGAGGCCTCCGCGCACAAGCCGTCGCTGTTCGAGCCGCAGGACTGGATCGGCCGCATGATCGACAGCTCGCTCGCCGACGAGTCGCTCCGCGCGGCGCTGTTCCGCTTCGTGGACGTGCTGCCGAGCCTCGATTCCGCGTCCGAGATCGGCCGTCACCTGCGCGAATATTTCGCGCGCGTCGACCACGCGCTCGGCGGCCTCGTCTTTCTCGCCCAGGCGCTCCACGCCGGCACGCTGGTCGCGCCGCTCGTACGCCACAACGTCGTGCGTCTCGCGCGCCGCTTCATCGCCGAGGAGGACGGCGAGGCGCTGCTGCCGGTGCTGGAAGCGCTCCGCGCCGAGCCCGCGGCCTTCACGCTCGACGTCGTCGGCGAAGCGACGGTAAGCG
>DATFWH010000376.1:0-4318 GCA_035259465.1 Binatia bacterium | reverse complement strand
GTTGAACGAGCCGTGGAGATAATTGCCGAGATTGAACGGCAGCACCAGCTCCGGCCTAAGATCGAGCCGGAGCCCGTCGGCCGAAGCCTCGCTGATGTAGTTGACTCCCGCGGCGCGCCAGCGGAGCTCCAACGGCGTATTCCATAACTGCTGCAGGCCGGTGAAGAGGAGCTGGGGCGTCCGGTGCAGCGTGCGGTTGTCGGGCTGCACGAAGTCTTGATAGAAGTCGAGTTCGCCCTGCAGCGTCGCGTTGTCCCAGCCGCGGATGAAGCCCGCGCGCGACTGCGTATAGCGCAGCGTCTTGATGTCGCGCTCGCGATCGAAGTCGAGATGCATGTTCTGCGTGAGCTCGCGGACGAAGAAGTCGTCGCTGAACACGGCCACGTCGGTGTACGTCGTCCACTGCGGGCCCACCTGTCTCTGGCTGCCGACGACGCTCCAGCGCTGGACGGGGATCACGTTGCAGTCGGGCACGAACGCCGGCGGCGGCGGCTTATTATTCGCCACATTGTGGCAATCCGCGATCGTCTTATCGCCGACGAGACTGTTGGCGGTGTTGCGGCTGCGGAACAGCTCGTTGAAGTAAGAGACCTCGATCTGCGCCTGGGCGTCCTTGCTGAACATCTTGCGGTATTCGGTCATAAAACCGACGCGCGCGCGGCTCTCGATGTCGAAAGTCAGCGTCGCGTCGCTGCTCTTGTCGATCGCCCAGTAAAAGGGCTGCATGAAACGAAAGCCGCTCCGGCTGGAGGTGCCGAACTCGGGAAAGAGAAAGCCCGTCTGCCGCTCGGTATTTACCGGAAAGACCGCGTAGGGAAAGTAAAAGACCGGCACATCTTTGATGTAGAATGTGCCGCCCCGGATGACGCCGCTGCCTTCGCGGGTGACGTCCATCTGGTCGGCCTTTATTTTCCACGTCGGCGCCCCCGATTCGCATAAACAGGTCGTGAAGATGCCTTCGTCGAGATGGTAGCTCTGCCCCTCCAGCTTCTGCATGCGGCTGCCGTTCATCGTCAAATGGCCGCGCTCGAGAAACAGCTCGCCGTTCTCGATCATGCCGGTCTCGTTCTGAAGGTTGAACTGCATCCGGTCGGCCTGCCTCACCTTCCAATCCGGATCGTCGAGGAAGACGTTGCCGGTCGCCTCCATATCCTGCGTCTCGCGGTTTAAGCGGACCTGGTCGGCCTTGAGCGTCATCTGCTCGCGCTGGACCTCGACGTTTCCTTGGCCTTCCAACTGCTGACCCTGGTTCGAGGTCGAGAGCGTATCGGCGGTGATGTGAATTTGCTCTTCCGGCTTTGCCTCGCCGGCACGGCCGCCGCCCTGGGTAGTGAAGTCGGCGGCAAAAAGCGCCGCCGACGGGAGGAGAGCAATCAGGAAGAGAGCGCCGAAAACTGTTCTTATAGACATGCGCATCGGGCGATGAAGAAGAACAACGAACGGCTGCGAACGGCAAACTCCGACCCCCTGTTATACGGCAGGAGCGGGATGCTAGGCAAGCTTTTTTTCGGCGCAGAAGCCGCGTCAGGCGGGGAAGCGGCCCGCCCCGGAACCGTTAGGGCGTCGCCTCAGCGAAAGGACGGCCGATCTTATCTCGCCGAGGAAATACAATGACCCGGTGATAAGAATGACGTCTTCGGGAGCCGCGCCTTGAATGCTCTCCGTCACGGCCTGCCGCGCGTCGGCAACCACTTTTACGGGAATCGCTCCGGCGGAGCGCACGGCCGCCGCCATTTCGACGGGGTCGGCGCTCCGGTCCATGGCAACCCGCGTGAGCACGAACTCGCCCGCAACGGCCGACAGCTCGCCTAGCATCAGGCGCCAGTCTTTGTCAGCCATCGCGGCGAAAATAACAATCGCTTTTCGCGCGCCGAGCCGCGCGCGCAGTTCGGCCGCCAGGGCTTTGACGCCTTCCTCGTTATGCGCGCCGTCGAGGAGGACCTCCGGGCGCTCCAGCGCCGTCTCGAGGCGGCCCGGCCAGAAAACCTTCGCGAGCCCTTCGCGCATCGAGGTGACGCTCACGGGAAATCCCGCGCGCGCGACTTCGAGCGCGCAGAGCGCGAGCGCCGCATTTGCTCTCTGATGACGCCCGGCTAGACCGAGAGAAAGGTCGCTCAACTCGCCCTTGAGGCCTGAGTAATCGAAGCGGCCGTCGTCTTTCAGCGCTACCGAGAAATCGCGGCCGAGAAAATAGCTCGCGGCCTGTTTGGCGCGCGCGGTCTCTTCGAAAAGCCGCTGGATCTCCGGCGCAAAGCGCCCGCCGACCAGCGGCACGCCCGGCTTGATGATGCCGCCCTTTTCGCGCGCGATCGAGAGCGGCTCGGAGCCGAGGTAGGCTTCGTGGTCCTTGGCGATCGTCGTGATTATGCTGACGCATGAAGTCACGAAATTCGTCGCATCGAGACGGCCGCCGAGCCCCACCTCGACGACGGCGACGTCGACGCTCCGGCGCGCGAAGTATACGAATGCCATCACCGTGATCAATTCGAAAAAAGTCAGGCGGATGCCGGCGGCGCGCGTCCGCCGCTCGATCTCGTCCGCGAGCCCGACGACTTCTTCTTCGGCAATCTCCCGGTCGCGGACGCGGATGCGCTCCGTGAACGACACGATATGCGGCGAAGTGTAAAGCGCCGTGCGGTAGCCGGACAGCGTGAGGATCCGGTGCAGCATCGCGGCGGTCGACCCTTTGCCATTCGTGCCGGCGATGTGAAACGACGGATAGCTCCGCTCGGGCCGGTCGAACAGGCCGAGCGCCCGGTCCATGCGGTCGAGCTTGAGGTCGATCTCGCCCCCGCGCAGGTTGTAAATATAGTCGAGTGTTTCGGAATAGGAGCGCATGGCTAAAAGAGTTTCGGGTTTCGAGTTGCGAGTTTCTAATTGAAACCAGAAATCCGGAACTAGAAACTCGAAACCGGGCGCTTCGCGCCCTTCATCCCGCGCTTGAGGCGCGCGATGAAAGCGCCGGCTTGCGACGCCTTGCGTCCGTCGCGGCCGGCCCGCTCGATGACGTCGATGAGCGCGCTGCCGACGACGGCGGCGTCGGCGAAAGCGGCGATTCGCCCCGCCTGCATCGGCGTCGAGATGCCGAAGCCGACGCCGATCGGCAGCCGCGTGTAGCGGCGGATGCGCGCGACCTGAGCCTGCAACTCGCCCTCGAGCGCGCGGCGCGCGCCGGTGACGCCGGTGACGGAGACGTAATAGATAAATCCGCGCGCCAGGCGCGCGACCAATTTAATCCGCTCTTCGTCGCTCGTCGGAGCGAGGAGAAAAATCGTGTAGAGCCCGCGTTTCGCCGCCTCGCGCCTGAGCTCGGCGCTTTCTTCCGGCGGCAGGTCGACGCAAAGCAGCGCGTCGACGCCGGCGGCCCGCGCGTCGCGCGCGAAGCGCGCGAGGCCGTAGTGCAGAATGGGATTGTAGTAGCCGAAGAGGATAATCGGCAGCTGGGAGTCGCACCGGAAGCGCCGGACGAGCGCCAGTACGTGCGGCAGCATCGTCCCGCCGGCGAGCGCGCGCTCCGAAGCGCGCTGGATCGTCGCCCCGTCCGCCATCGGATCGGAGAACGGCACGCCGAGCTCGATCAGATCCGCGCCCGCCGCTTCCAGCGAGCGGAGGATTTTGAGCGTGGTGCCGATCTCCGGATCGCCGGCGGTGACGAAAGGAATCAACGCGGCTTCTTTCCGTTTTTTCAGCTCGGCGAATTTTTGGTCGATGCGGTTCACGTGTTATTCCAAGTATTCTCCCACCGTCCCCATATCCTTATCGCCGCGGCCGGAAAGATTAACGATGACGATCTGATTTTTTTTGAGCTTCGGCGCCAGCTTCAGCAGTTCCGCGATGGCGTGCGCGCTCTCGAGCGCCGGGATAACGCCTTCGGTCCGGGCGAGCGCTTTCAGCGCCGCGAGCGCCTCGCGATCGGTCGCGCTGGAGAAGCGGATGCGCCCTGCGTCGCGCAGGTAGCTCAGTTCCGGTCCGACGCCGGGATAATCGAGCCCGGCTGCGATCGAGTGGGTCTCGCGCACCTGACCGTTTTTATCCTGCAAAAGATAGCTCTTGCTGCCGTGGAGCACGCCGACCTCGCCGCCGAGAACCGTCGCGGCGTGCCGTCCGGTGGAAATCCCCGCGCCTGCGGCTTCGACGCCGACCATCTTGACCGCGCTATCGCCAAGAAACGGATAGAATAGGCCGATCGAGTTGCTGCCGCCGCCGACGCACGCGACAAGATAATCCGGCAGCCGGCCTTCAGCCGCGAGGATCTGCCGGCGCGCCTCCTTGCCGATGATCGATTGGAAATCGCGCACCATCATCGGATAAGGATGCG
>DATFWH010000375.1:0-8200 GCA_035259465.1 Binatia bacterium | reverse complement strand
GAAGAGGCCGAAGAATGGATTCTGGAACAGGACAGCGAGTGGCTGTTTTCCTTCAATCAGGTATGCGTGACGCTCGGCTGGAATCCGCAATACATCCGAAAGGGCTTACTGCAAGAAAGCTTAAAAAACAGCACGCGTCCGAAAAAACAGGACGGCAACGGCAGCGGCGGCAGCGGCTGCAAAAAAAAGAAGCCGCGGCTCGCCGCGTAGACTTCACTGAGCGATCAGCGCCTCTTCCCGCTTGATTTCGATCCGCCGGATTTTTGCCGGCAGGTCGAACGGCGCGTTGAGATCAAATCCGCGAGGATTCTCCGCGGTTCGTGAAAAATAGCCGACGAGCTCTTGCACAAGCTGCGGCGGAATCGGAACGCCCATCAGTTCGGCGGAGGCGAGTTGAAAGCGTCCCTTGCCGCTTTCCGTCCGCAGGATACCGCGCGCGGTAACCGGCACCTGTCCTGAGACGTAATTCAGCGGGTCGAGAAAATCTTGTGCGTCACGCCCGCGCTTGAACTCATCCATGTCTACGAGCACGCGTCCGGCGAGGGCGCCGTTGCCGACCATCGTTATCTCGGGCTGCGCCAGCCCGCGGGGAATTTTGTCGGGGAGGTTGTATGCGAGATAGGAGTTCAGCTCCGTCTGAGAGACCGGCGTGATTTTCGGCTTCGGCGGCCGCGCCGATGCGTTCGCGGCAATATCGTCGATTTTTCGCTGCAGCCGGTCGCCTTCTTCTCGCGAGAGCGCCGTCGCGAGCGCGCTGGAAAAAATCAGTGCTGTCGCGGCGAGATAAAAAACGACGCGTCGTTTGACACTCGCCCGAGGAATGGCGACAGGACAGGCGGTTGGTCGCCGCCGCTTACGCATAGTTGCGGATTTTTACCTCGGGTTCGGACGAAAAGGCGCGAACGGCGCGAAAGATGGCCGGATTGAGCGCAATCGATAGGAGCGCGCTTGCCAGAATCAAATCACGTGCCTCCATCGGCAATAGACCGAGGCTCAAACCCATCGCGGCGAGAATGAACGAGAACTCGCCGATCTGCGCCAGAGCCGCCGCGACCGTGAGCGCCGTCCGCATCGGCCGGCGGAGCGCCAGCACGATCAGAGCGGCTGCCGCCGATTTGCCGATGATCACGATGCCAACGACCACGAGAACCCGCAGCGGCTCACTCACCAGAATGCCGGGATCGAAGAGCATGCCGACGGCGACGAAAAACAAGACGCCAAACGCGTCTTGCAGCGGCTGCAAATCGCGCGCGGCGTGGTGGCCGACATCCGATTCGTTGACGACAACGCCGGCGAAAAAGGCTCCAAGCGCGTAGGACACGCCGAATAGCATCGCGGAACCGAACGCCACGCCGAGCGCGAGCGCGATGACGCCGACACTGAACAGCTCGCGCGCGCCGGTGTCCTCGACCGACTTCAACAGCCGCGGAAAAAGGCGTGCGCCGAGGAGCAGCATGATGGCGACGAAGAGCGCCACCTTGCCCAAGGTCGCTCCGAGCGTCGTCCATAGATTGTCTGAAGTTTCGAGTTCCGAGCCTCCCAGCACGCCGGCGAGCGCCGGAAGCACAACCAGCACGAGGACCGTCGCCAGGTCTTCGACGATGAGCCAGCCGACTGCTATGCGCCCCTCATCCGATTGGAGAATCCCCTGCGCCTCGAGCTCTCGCAACAGCACTACAGTGCTCGCAACCGACAGCGAGAGGCCGAAAACCAAACCGGCGCCGATCGGCCAGCTCCACCACCATGCGGCCGCCGTGCCGAGGCCGGTCGCTACGCCGATCTGCGCAATCGCTCCGGGCACCGCGATCGCCCGCACGGCCAGAAGATCGCGTATGGAAAAGTGCATGCCGACACCGAACATGAGCAGGATAACACCGATCTCGGCGAGCTCCGGGGCGAGCTTCGCGTCGGCCACGAAGCCCGGTGTGAATGGACCTACCGCCACTCCGGCCAGGAGATAACCTACGAGCGGCGGAAGGCCGAGCCGCAGCGCCAGAAAGCCGCCGGCGAAGGCGAACGTCAGGCTCACGGCGATGGTCGCGATCAGCGGCGCTTCATGGTGCATGTTGTTTACTTAGAGAGAGATCGCGAGCATTTAGTACTTTTTACAGCACCGCTCGACAAAGCGAAAGCGAACCGGAAGACGGAGTTTGCAAAAGCGTCTTCGGCATAGTTAAATTTCTTGGCTATCCCATTTCTATTAAGCGAGGAGTATTCATGCCCGAAGACGGAAAACAGCGTAGCCGTGTGATCACCGAAGGGCCCGACCGCGCGCCGTCGCGCGCGATGCTCAAGGGCGTGGGATTTACCGATCAAGATCTGGCGCGGCCCATCATCGGCGTAGCGAATACCTGGATCGAAATCGGACCCTGCAACTTCCATCTGCGCCGGTTGTCGGCGAAGGTGAAGGAAGGCATCCGCGCCGCCGGCGGCACGCCGATGGAGTTCAACACGGTCTCGATCTCCGACGGCATCAGCATGGGCACGGAGGGTATGAAATGCTCCCTCATCAGCCGCGAGGTTATCGCGGATTCCATCGAGCTGGTCGCGCGCGGCAATCATTTCGACGGACTCGTGTGCATCTCCGGCTGCGATAAGACGAATCCCGGCGTCGTGATGGCGCTCGCGCGCCTCGACATTCCCGGCCTCGCGCTGTACGGCGGCTCCATCGCCCCCGGCCGTCTCGCCGGGCGCGACCTCACGATTCAGGACGTCTTCGAGGCGGTCGGCGCCTACGCCGGCGGCAAGATAGGCGCGGAAGAATTTAAAGCGATCGAGGACAGCGCTTGCCCCGGCGCCGGCGCGTGCGGCGGCCAGTTCACCGCGAATACGATGTCCACGGTCATGGAATTTCTGGGCATCTCACCGCTCGGCAGCAACGGTATTCCCGCGGTCGCTGACGAAAAGGACGCGGCCGCCTTCGAAACCGGGAAGCTCGTGATGGATCTGGTGCGCAAGGACGTGCGCCCGTCGCGCATCATCACGCGCGAGGCGTTGGAGAACGCCATCGCCGCCGTCGCGGCGACCGGCGGCTCCACCAATGCCGTGCTGCACCTGCTCGCGATCGCCCGCGAGGCCGGCGTCGCGCTGACGATCGACGACTTCGACCGTATCAGCTCGCGCACACCGCTGCTCGCCGACTTGAAGCCGGGCGGCAGGTTCGTCGCGAACGATCTCTACGCAGCCGGCGGCATCCAGCTACTCGCGCGGCGGCTAACGGAGTCGGGGCTCGTCCATAGAGACGCGCTTACCGTCACGGGCAAAACGCTCGCCGAGGCCGCGGCGCAGGCTGTCGAGGCAAAGGGGCAGGAAGTGCTCCGGCCGGTTTCCCATCCTCTGAAGCCGACCGGGGGACTCGTGATATTGCGCGGCAATCTCGCGCCAGAGGGATGTGTCGTGAAGGTGGCGGGCCACGAGCGCATGCTTCACCGCGGCCCGGCGCGCGTCTTCGACCGCGAGGAGGACGCGTTCAAAGCCGTGCAGCGGCAGCAGATTAAAGCGAACGACGTTGTTGTGATTCGCTACGAGGGGCCAAAGGGTGGCCCGGGGATGCGCGAGATGCTCGCCGTCACTGCCGCCCTCGTTGGCGCGGGGCTCGGCGATTCGGTCGCGCTTTTGACCGACGGGCGCTTCTCAGGCGCTACGCACGGGCTTATGGCCGGCCACGTGGCGCCCGAGGCGGCCGCCGGCGGCCCAATCGCCGCGGTGCGCGACGGCGACACGATCATCTTCGATATCGAGAAGCGCCGCCTCGACCTCGATGTTCCGGCGGGCGAAATCGCGGCGCGCCTGAAAAATTGGTCGCCGCCGCCGCCGCGCTACAAGACCGGCGTCATGGCGAAATACGCCAAGCTCGTCTCTTCCGCATCCGAGGGCGCTGTGACAAGATAATTCGAGGGCATATCAATGGCCAACCAGATCGTTTGGGCGGACATCCCTGTAAAGGATCTCGACCGCGCCATTAAATTCTATTCCGCCGTGCTGGGCGCACAGGTCCACAAAGAAGAGATCCCCGGCGCGCCGATAGGCGTCCTGCCGCACAGCGAGGGCGATGTCGGCGGCTGTCTTGTTCAACATCCCGGTGAAGAGTCCTCCGTCAAAGGGCCTCTCCTTTATCTCAACGCCAACGGGCGCCTGGACCAGGCGGTCGCCGCGGTCGCAGCCAATGGCGGCAAGGTCCTCGAACCCAAGCACTCGATCGGTCCCCACGGTTACCGCGCCATTGTTCTCGACAGTGAAGGCAACCGCGTCGCGCTCCATTCCGAGTAGGCCAAAACGCTCTCTCCCTCAGAGGCTTCGGTTCCCAACGGCCCAGCGATTTTTCAGGCTTTTTTCCCGTCGCTTTCGGGTCTTTACCTCATTGTTGTTTCAACGCGCTTCTTTTACACACTAGGAGAGGCGGAATTTACCAAAGATGATGAAATAATCTCACGCGAGTGAAACAATGCTTGTAATAGCCCTCCTGACGATAATCGCCGTATCCCTATTCGTTTTCATCTTTGGCTCCATCGCTCGCGAAATGGACCTGGAGCCGTAAAGACTTAAAAGATCGAAGGGAAGCCACAATGCAAGGGACACTTTCACAGATTAGTCTGACCGACGTTCTTCAGTTGTGTATTCTGACCAAAAAATCCGGACAACTGAGGCTCAGCCGAGGCAACGAGACAACCGATATTTACTTCATCGACGGTGAGGTAGCGCACGCGGTTTCGCCCCTCGGCGAAGGGGAGAAGGCGTTTTTCCACCCTCTGACGTGGACCGAGGGGAATTTTACCCTGCTTAAGGACGGAGCGCCGCCGCAAAAAACGGTTACGCGACCGACTCATGAATTGCTTACCGAATGGCTCGGCATCTCGCGCGAGCTCGAGCGCATTCAGGAGATCGTGCCGACAGAAAGCGCGGTGTTCCGCGTCGCGGAAGCCGACGCCCAGTTCTCGCGCCCGATTTCACTCAGCGCCGATGAATGGAAAATCTTGAGCCGGATCAATTCCGCTCGGAGCGTGCGAGCCATCGCGGAAGCGGCGAAGCTGCCCTACTTCGAGACCGCGAAGATGATCTGCGTTCTGCATAAAGAGGGCTTGGTTCAAATCGTTTCCGGCGCCGCGGCTCCCGCTCGGGAGACGGGGCAGAAGACCGTCGCCGATCCGGTCCCGCAGGGCTTTTTCGATCGCATGGTCCACGGGCTGGCCGAAGTGTCGGGGCCGATCGCATCCGTCGTCGTCCGCGATCAAATCGCCGCGCTCGGCGCGACCGAAGATTCATTTCCCAAAAGCCGTATTCCCGAGCTGGTCGAATCGGTCTGCCAGGTTATCCCCGACAAGCGGCTGAAGGCGCGTTTTCAACAGCGCATGAGCGAAGAGATGCGCGCGCTGAAGGTTCCGCCCGCGAACTCGCAGAATTTCACCCTATAGCGAGGTTAGCACCGGCGATCTCGATGCGCAGTTGATGCTCGATTCCAACGACGAAGTCGGAGAGTTGGCGCGCGCGCTCGACCGCATGCGCGCGAGCTTGAAAACCGCCATCCGGCTCGGCCGCGCGCACTGATCTCGCCGCAGTTCTTTCCAAAAATGGGTCAAGCGTTTTTTTGCGCCATTTTTGTCCTCCGTTCACCAATTTCCTCCTTCTCGCCCCCTTTTTTCACAAAAAATTTAGTACTTGACAGTCCCTAGTTCCTAAGGGATATAGGAAATAGGGGTACTATAGACCAGCTTTACAAACATAGTTCTACGGACCTGTTCCGAGGAGGGTTCTATGGACGTTTCCAGGCGTGACTTTCTCCGTTTATCCGTCGCCACCGCCAGCGGAACGGCGCTCGGGGGATTGGTCGGATCGGGAGTTAATCTCGGACCCGCAGTGGCGCGGGCGCAGGAACTCCGGATCAAAAACGCAAAAGTTACCCCGAGCGTTTGCCCCTACTGCTCGGTCGGTTGCGCCACCCTCATCCACACCGTCGACGGTCATATCGTCAACATTGAAGGCGACCCGCGCAGCCCGCACAACGAGGGCACCCTGTGCCCGAAGGGCGCCGCGATATTCCAGCTCCACGTCAATCCCAACCGGCCGACGCAGGTGCTGCACCGCTCCCCCGGCGGCGCCGACTGGGAGGTCTGGGATCTCGACCGCGCGATGACGCGCATCGCCGAGCTCGTCAAGAAGACGCGCGACGAGACCTTCATCGAAAGACTCCCCAACGGCAAGCTCGTCAACATGACGCCTGCGATTTTCGCGCTCGGCGGGGCGACACTCGAGACCGAGTTCAACCATGTGCATCAAAAGCTGATGCGCGGGCTCGGAATCGTCGCAATAGAGAACCAAGCGCGAATATGACACAGCTCTAGCGTCCCCGGTCTGGGGACACGCTTCGGCCGCGGCGCGGCCACAATGTATCCGCGGGCTATGTACGATTCGGACTGCATCGTCGTCATGGGCTCGAACATGGCGGAGAACCATCCGGTCGCGTTCCGCTGGCCGATGAAGGCCAAGGTCGAGCACGGCGCGAAGATCATTCACGTCGACCCGCGCTTCACGCGTACGAGCGCCGTCGCGGACATCTACGCGCCGGTGCGCGCGGGCTCCGACATCGCATTTCTGGGCGGCGTGATCAATTACGTGATCAACAACGAGCGGTGGAAGACCGATCCGTTCTTCAAGACCTGGGTCGTCAACTACACCAACGCCGCGACGATCATTAACGAGGATTTTAAAGACACCGAAGATCTCAACGGCGTCTTCTCCGGACTCGTGCAGTATAAGGGCGGCGTCCCCGAGTGGCCGTTCAACGCCTTCGTCGGACAGTACGACGGCGCAACCTGGCAATATGCGCGCACGAAGGTAGGCGATCAGGGGCACACCGCGGCCACGGCGCAATCGGGCGAAGCCAAGCCGGCCTCGGGGGCGAACCCGACGAAAGCCCCGGGGAGCCCGACGGCGCCGAAGAGCGGCATGGTGCCGACGGGAAAAGAGCCGGCGAATCCACCGTCCTATATGCCGTTGGTCCAGACGCTGGTGAAGCCGCCGGTGGAAAAAGATCCGACGCTGCAAAACCCGCGCTGCGTTTTCCAGATCTTGAAGCGCCACTTCAGCCGCTACACGCCGGAGATGGTCGAGCAGAACACCGGCTGTCCGAAGGAGACTTTCCTCAAAGTCGCGCAGACGATTCTCGATAACTCCGGCGCCGAGCGCACCGTGTCCTTCGCGTACGCCGTCGCCTGGACGCAGCACACCTACGGCGTCCAGATCATCGGCTGCTGCGCGCTGCTTCAGCTGCTCTTGGGCAACGTCGGGCGGCCGGGCGCCGGGGTCATGGCGCTCCGCGGCCACGCATCGATTCAGGGATCGACCGACGTGCCGACCCTCTATCACTCGATCCAGGGCTACATGCCGGCGCCAACGGCGCTCAAGAAGCACGACACGCTGGCCGACTATCTGACCGCCGAGACCATTCCGACCGGCTACTGGGCGAACATGCCGAAGTTCATGGTCTCGTATATGAAATCAGTCTACGGCGATAAGGCGACGCCCGAAAACCAGTACGGCTACGACTGGCACCCGAAGATCCTCGGCGACCACTCGCATATGGCGATGTTCGCAGCGATGAACGCGGGCAAGGTCAAAGGCATGATTCTCGTCGGGCAGAATCCCGCGACTTCGCTGAACGCTCGGCTCGAGCGCGCAGCCATGCGCAAGCTCGAATGGCTCGTGGTGAAAGATAATTGGCTGACGGAAAGCGCGACCTATTGGAAAGGCGCGCCGGAAGTGAAAAGCGGCGAGGTAAAGCCCGCCGACATCAAGACCGAGATCTTTTACCTGCCGGCGACGCAGGTCGGCGAGATCGACGGCACCTTCACCAACACGCAACGCATGCTGCAGTTTCACCACAAAGCCGCCGAGGCGCCGGGCGACTGCCGCTCCGATACATGGTTCAGCTACGAGCTCGGCAAGCGGCTGAAAAAGCTCTATGCCAATTCGACGCTGCCGCGGGACGATTGCTGGAAGAATGTCACCTGGGACTACGAGCACGAGAATCCCGACGAGCGGAAAAAAGGCGAGCCGTCGTGGATTAAGATTAACAAGGAGCTGAACGGCTTCTTTACCGACGATTCTTCGCGCCACTGCGTCGGCTTCGCCGAGCTGAAGGACGACGGCTCGACGACCTGCGCCTCGTGGATCTATTCGGGCATGTTTCCGGGTCCCGACAAGT
>DATFWH010000374.1:0-6936 GCA_035259465.1 Binatia bacterium | reverse complement strand
GGCGGCGCCGAGCCGACCGTCACCGACGCCGATCTGATCCTGGGATATCTGGACGCCGAATATTTCCTCGGCGGGCAGATGGACTTGGACGTCGACGCCGCGCGCCAGGCGCTCTCGCGCGTAGCGGAAAAGCTCAAGCTGACGATCGAGCAGGTTGCCTGGGGAATTCATCAGATCGTGGCCGAGAACATGGCTAACGCCGCGCGTACCCATCTCGGCGAGCGCGGCAAAGACCCGCGCCGCATGCCGCTCTACGCCTTCGGCGGCGCCGGGCCGGTGCACGGCTACCGCGTCGCGGAGATTTTGCATCTGCCGGCGCTCATCTCGCCGTTCGGCGCCGGTGTCGGCTCGACCTTCGGCCTGCTGGCGGCGCCGCTCGCGTTCGATTTCGTGCGCAGCGCCTACAGCCGGCTCGACGGCATGGACTGGGCGGCGGCTAACAAGCTGCTCGACGAGATGGCGACGGAAGGCCGGAGCGTATTGGAAAGCTCCGGCCTGTCCGCGTCAGAAATAGGTTACGAGCGCACCGCCGACATGCGCTACGTCGGCCAGGGGCATGAAGTATCCGTTCCGCTACCGAGCGGGACGTTGAGCGACTCGCACCTGAGCAACATTCAAAACAGCTTCGAAGCGGTCTATCGCTCGCTCTACGGCCGCAAAGGGCCCGATGTCCCGCTCGAAGTCATCAACTGGCGCGTCGTCGCCGCCGGACCGAATCCGGCGATGAATTTCCGCCTGCCGCAGAAAGCGAACGGCGGCGGAGCGCTGAAAGGAAAGCGGCGCGCATATTTTCCCGAGCGCGACGGCTATGTCGAAACGCCGGTCTACGACCGCTACGCGCTCGCGCCGGGCGCGACGTTTACCGGACCGGCGATCGTGGAAGAGCGCGAATCGACGCTGATCGTCGGCGCGCGCGGGCGCGGCCGCGTCGACGATCAATTGAATGTCATCGTGGAGTTCGCCGGTGGCCAATAACGGAATCGATCCGGTCACGCTCGAAGTCGTGTGGAATCGGCTGCTCTCGGTCGCCAACGAGCAGCAGGACGCGCTTATTCGCACGGCCTTCAGCACGATCGTGCGCGAGAGCCAAGACCTCGCCTGCGGCGTCTTCGACACCAAAGGACACATGATCGCGCAGTCGATCACCGGCACGCCGGGCCATATCAACGCGATGGCGAGCTCGATGCCCCACTTTCTCGCCGCCTATCCGCCGGCGAAACTCGCGCCCGGCGACGTGCTTATCACCAACGATCCCTGGATGACCGCGGGGCAGATCAACGACATCACGATCACCTCGCCGATCTTCAAGAACGGCCGGCTCGTCGCGCTGTTCGCCAACACCTGCCACGCCGCCGATATCGGCGGGCGCATTCTCTCGGCCGAGGCGCGCGAGGTTTACGAAGAAGGACTGCGCCTGCCGATCATGAAGCTCTTCGAAGGCGGCGCGCCGAACGAAATTCTCTTGAAGCTCATCCGCGCGAACGTGCGGTTGCCCGATGAAGTGGTCGGCGACCTGCACGCGCAGGCGGCGTGCAATGACGCCGGCGGCCGCGCGCTGCTCGAGATGATGGACGAGTTCGGCCTGGACTCGATCGATCCCATCGCGGCGGAAATCATCCGCCGTTCCGAAGCCGCGGTGCGGGAGAAAGTCCGCGCGCTGCCTAACGGAGAGTGGACGAGCGAGACCTGGAGCGACGGCTTCGAGGAGCCGATCTTGATTCGCTGCCGCCTGACGGTCAAAGGCGACGCGATCGACATCGACTTCGCCGGCTCGTCGCCTGAGAGCGCGCACGGCATCAACGTCGTGCTCAACTATACGCATGCCTATGCGAGCTTCGCCGTAAAGGCGGCGATCTATCCCGACATACCGCACAACGAGGGCAGCTTTCGCCCCGTGCGCGTCACCGCCCCGGCAGGCAGCATTTTGAACGCGCGCGACCCCGCGCCGGTGGCGAGCCGCCAGGCGGTCGGGCACTTCGTGCCGAGCGCCATCTTCGCCGCGCTCGCGGGAGCGCTGCCGGGCCGCCTGCTCGCGCCGGGCGCCGACCCGATCTGGCTCACGGTCTGGCGCGGGCACAATCCGCAATTTAATTTGACGGTATTTCAGGTCGGCGGCACCGGCGCGCGGCCTGAGAAAGACGGCCTCAGCGCTGTGGGCTTCCCGAGCGGTGTCGCCGGCGTGCCGGCCGAGGTGATCGAAAGCCTATCGCCGGTCGTCATGCGCCGGCGCGAGCTGTGGACAGACTCCGGCGGCGCGGGAAAACAGCGCGCCGGCTTGGGCCAGTTGACGGAATTCACCCGCCGCGGCGAGGGTCGCTGGAGCGTAAGCCCGATCCTCGACCGGACGAAATATCCGGCACCTGGCCTCCTCGGCGGTAAATCAGGGGCGCCCGGCGAGTTGGTTCTGGACGGTGGCGAGCGGCCGAATCCGAAAGCGCAGGTCGATCTCGACGGCGGCCGCGCGGTGCATCTCAATCTTCCGGGCGGCGGCGGCTACGGCGATCCTTTCGCGCGCGATCCCGAGCACGTGCGTCAGGATGTGATCGCAGGATATCTTTCGCCGGAGGCCGCAGCGTGCGACTACGGCGTCGCCGTTAGCTTCAGCGGAAAAAACAACGAGCTCGTACGCATGCCCGAGCAGTGGCTCATCGACGAAGCGGAGACAAAGAGACTAAGGTCCAATGGAAATAAAAGATAAAGTCGCATTAGTCACCGGCGGCGCGACCGGCATCGGACGCGCGACGGTGCTCGCATTCGCGCAAGCAGGGGCCGCCGGCGTCGCGATCAATTACCGCTCGGCGAAAGCCGAGGCCGAGAAACTGGCGAATGAAGTGAACCAAGCCGGCGCCGAGCCGCTTTTGGTTCAAGGCGATGTGAAAAACGAAGCCGACGTGCGCCGGATGGTCGGCGACGTCGACAAGCGCTTTCGCCGCCTGGACATTCTCGTCAACAACGCCGGCGTGACGCATTGGGTACCGGTAAAGGACATACAGAAGCTCACCGATGAGATTTGGGACGACATTCTCGACGTAAATCTCAAAGGCGCCTTCCGCTGCGTCCGCGCCGCGGCCGCGCTCCTGGAAAATAGCCGCGGCGTCGTGATCAACGTAGCCTCGATCTCCGGCGTGCTCGCCCCTGCGACGATGTCGTCGCTCGCCTACGGCACGGCGAAGGCGGCGCTGATTTATCTGACGCGCGGCCTCGCCGTCGCGCTCGCGCCCAACGTGCGCGTGAACGGCGTCGCTCCGGCGTTCACGGACACGCCGTGGATGGAAAAACATTACGCGAATAATTACGACGAGGTGATGGCCAAAGCGGCCGAAGGCTACCCGCTGAAGCGCGTCGCCAGGCCCGAGGACATCGCCGCCGCGATTTTGGGACTCATTACGGGCGGCGACTTCGTCACCGGCCAGACACTGCTCGTCGACGGCGGACTGAGCTTAAGTTAACGCTGCATATGGACAGAAAAAAGTTGATCGCGGAAATGCACAAGCGCCGACTCGTCGCCGTCGTGCGCGCAAAGACCGCCGAAGAGGCGTTCGAGACCGCCGAGGCGGTCGCCGAAGGTGGCATTCGCTTCGTCGAGATCACCTTCAGCGTGCCCGACGCAGTGGAGGTCATCGAGCAGCTGGTCAAACGCGGCGGCCTGCATGTGGGCGGGGGAACGGTGCTATCGCTCGGCGACGCCGATCGCGCGATCGAAGCGCGCGCCGAGTTCATCGTCTCGCCGACGCTGGAGCTGAACCTCATTCCCATCTGCCACGACGCCAAGATCGCATGCGTGAGCGGCGCGGCGACGCCGACCGAGATGCTGAACGCAAAGCGCGCCGGCGCCGATCTCGTGAAGATTTTCCCCGCCGACACCGTCGGCGGGACGCACTTTGTGCGGCAGATTCTCGCCCCGTTCCCGGATATGCGGCTGATGGTCTCCGGCGGCGTCAACGCCGGCAACGTCGCGGAATACGCCTCGCTGGGCGTCACCGGCATCTGTCTCGGCAGCGCGATGCTGCGCGAGGAGCTGATGAAGAACGGCCGCGCGGGGCTCGCCGAGCTTGCGCGGAGTTACGTGGATTCGATCGAGAGTGTATTGGGCGCGCAAAAGTCCGAACGCGCCAAATAGGGAGTGCCATGTCCGACATTCATCTCACACTCGCCTGCGAAGACTACGATCGCACCCGGCCGCTGAAGGACGGGACGATCAAGCCCGAAGGCATCGAGCTCAACTACGTCGCGCTCGAAGTCGAGGAGATTTTCTGGCGCATGTGCCGCTATGAGGAATTCGACGCGGCGGAGTTATCGATGGGCGCTTTTCTCGTCGCCGCCGCGCAGGAACGGCGACCGTTCGTCGCGATCCCGGTCTTTCCCTCGCGGACGTTCCGCCACCGCTGCATCTTCGTCAACACGGCGGCGGGCATCCAAAAACCCGAAGACCTCCGCGGCAAGCGCGTCGGCGTGCCGGAATACACGATGACGGCGGCGGTATGGCTCCGCGGCATGTTTCAGCACGACTACGGCGTCAAGCCCGAAGACATTCATTGGATCCAGGCCGGCGAGGAGCAGCCCGGACGCAAGGACCGCGTCGACTTCGACCTGCCGAAAGGCATTCGGCTCGATGTCGTCCAGGATAAAACGCTCAACGAGATGCTCGAGAGCGGCGCGATCGACTGCCTCATGTCGCCGCGCATGCCATCTGCGTTCGTCGCCGGCTCGCCGCGCGTCGGGCGGCTTTTTCCCGACTACAAGCGCGCCGAGATGGACTATTTCCGACGGACGAAAATCTTTCCGGTCATGCACGTGATCGTCATCCGGAAAAACATTTACGACGCCAATCCCTGGGTCGCCCAGAGTCTCTACAAGGCTTTCTGCGAGGCGAAAGACCTCTGCTTCCGCCGCCTTTATGACACCAACGTGCTGCACGTGAGCCTGCCCTGGTTCTCCGCGGCATACGAAGAGACGCGCGACGCGATGGGCCCGGATTACTGGCCCTACGGTTTCGCGCCTAATCGCGAAGTCCTCGAGACGCTGCACGGGTATCTTTTCGAGCAGGGATTGATCAAAAAGAAGTTGGACCTCGAAAGCCTCTTCGCGCCGGAGACGCGCGAAGCGTTCAAGATTTGACCGCGCGATGGCATCCGAGCCGCCAGAGCAACGCTTCGCCGGCGTCCAGCAGCATCCGTTGGTCGCCGTCGACGTCGCGCTCTTCACTCTTACGGGCGGCGCGCTCCACTGCCTCTTGGTTCAAATAAAAGAAGGCTCGTTAGCGGGGAAATGGGCGTTTCCCGGCGGGCTGGTGCGGGCGGAAGAATCGCTCGACGAAGCGGCCGAGCGCGAGCTCTTCGAGCTCACCGGCGTGCGCGGCGGCTACATCGAGCAGCTTTACACCTTCGGCAAGCCGGAGCGCGACCCCGCGCGCCGCGTCGTATCCGCTTCCTATTTGGCGCTGGTTCCTAGTCTCGATCTAAACGTGAATGCCGGCGCGCGCTACGGCGCGGCGAAATGGTTCCCCGCGGATAAGCTCCCGCCGCTCGCCTACGACCACGACCAGGTCGGGAGCATGGCGCTCCAGCGCCTGCGCTCGAAGCTCCAGTACACCAATATCGTCTACAGCCTGCTGCCGAAGGAATTCACACTGGGAGAATTGCAGGAAGTCTACGAGACGATTCTCCACCGCCGCCTCGACCGGCGGAACTTCCGAAAAAAAATTCTCGCCCTCGGCTTGCTGAGACAATTGCCTAAGCAGCGCCGCGGCACGCATCGCCCCGCGGCGCTTTACGCGTTCAGGCAAAAACGGCTGATGGTGATCGAGATGGTGTAAAGCTCACGCTGCGTCGTCCGGTGGGCGCTGGCGTCTCCATCCGATCACGTCGGCCAAGGCTGGGCGCGGAATGGGCATCGCCATCGCCGCCGCAGGCGGCAAAGTCGGCTCCCACCCGCCCAAGCGCAGGTGTTTCTCCGCTTCCGCGCGCAGACGCGCGGCTTTCCGCTTGGCTCCTTTTCGCTCGTGACGATCGGAGAGTCGCGAGTAACGATCACCAAGAAATAAATGGACTTCAGGCTTCGCCTCGCCACGATGGCCCGCAGTCAAAACCTGAACCAGTAAAGAAACCCAAATAATGTCGAGGCGCAGTTCGAATGTTGACGGTTCGTTCATATCACCCGCCCCAGCCACCGTAAGAGCCCTTCGGTTTCATCACGACGATCTGCGTCTCTTTCGGCAGCGCCGATTTGCTGACGGCGAGCGTGTCGCCCTCGAGGCGGCGCGTGGCGATGCCCTGCACGAACGCGTCGACGAGATACGAGCTGTCGCGGTAGTGCATCGGAATCGCGATCTTGGGCTTCAGCTGCGCCAGCACCTCGCGCGCGGTATCCGGCGGCATCGTGAAAACGCCGCCGATCGGAATCAGAGCGACGTCGATCCGCCCCATCTGCTTCAGCTGCTCGGGCGTCAGCGTATGGCTCAGGTCGCCGAGATGCGCGATGCAAAGCACGCCGGTGTCGAAGATAAATGCGGCGCCTTTCAGCGCCGTCCCGAACGCCTGCTGGTACACCGGCAGGTTGTAGATAAAAACGTCGCGCACGTTCATGCTGACGCGGTTCCATTCCGCGCCGTAGTTCGACAGGCCGCGCAGAATGATCGGATTCCCGTGCGCGAGCTCGACATAGTTATGGTTGGGATGCTCGCGTCCGACGGTCACGACATGCGGCCAGAGGTCCGGCGTCGGATACATGCCCGGCGCGAGCGGATCGGTGACGATTCTCGTCCCCTTCGACGTCGTGATCTGAAAAAAATTGTGCCCGAAGTATTGAATGACAGCATCGGCCTCGGCGGCGTAGGCGACGGAGCCGCTCCGCGTGAGATCGAGGTCGCGACAGGCCGCTCCGGCGCCGGTGGCCGCGAGCAAAGACAACGCCAGCGCCAGCAGAGCGCTCTTCATG
>DATFWH010000373.1:0-14077 GCA_035259465.1 Binatia bacterium | reverse complement strand
CTTCTCCTCCTGCCAGCGGGCCTTGAGCGCGTTGGATTTCTCCCGCACCGTGGCCAGCTCCTTCTCAACCAGGGCCAGACGGTCGCGCGAGTTAGGATCATCTTCTTTCTTCAGCGCCTGCTTTTCGATCTCGAGCTGCGTCGCCCGGCGCTCGAGTTGATCGATTTCCGTCGGCATGGAGTCGATCTGGATGCGCAGCGAGGCCGCGGCTTCGTCCACCAGGTCAATGGCTTTGTCGGGCAGGAAGCGGTCGGTGATGTAGCGGTTCGAAAGTGTGGCCGCGGCCACAATCGCGGAATCCTTGATGCGCACGCCGTGGTGCACCTCGTAGCGCTCTTTCAATCCCCGCAGGATGGCGATCGTGTCTTCCACCGTGGGCTCGCCTACGTAGACGATCTGAAAACGCCGCTCCAGGGCGGCGTCTTTCTCGATGTGCTTGCGATATTCGTTCAGCGTGGTGGCGCCGATGGCGCGCAGCTCTCCGCGGGCCAATGGAGGCTTGAGCATGTTGCTGGCGTCAATGGCGCCTTCGGCGGCGCCGGCGCCGACCAGCGTATGCAGCTCGTCGATGAAAAGAATAATCAGGCCGTTCGACTCGGTGACTTCTTTCAGAACCGCTTTAAGGCGCTCTTCGAACTCGCCGCGGTATTTTGCGCCGGCGACCAGCGCGCCCATGTCGAGCGCGACGATGCGCTTGTCCTTCAGCGTCTCCGGCACGTCGCCGTTGACCATGCGGAGCGCGAGGCCTTCGACGATGGCCGTCTTGCCGACGCCCGGCTCGCCGATCAGCACCGGATTGTTCTTGGTCCGGCGCGACAGTACCTGAATGACGCGGCGGATCTCTTCGTCGCGGCCGATGACCGGATCGAGCTTGCCCTTGCGGGCTAGATCGGTGAGATCGCGGCTGTATTTTTGCAGCGCCTGATATTTCTCTTCGGGATTCTGATCCGTGACGCGCTGCGAACCACGGATATCGACGAGCGCCGCGAGAATCTTGTCCTTGGTAATGCCGAACTCGCGGAAGATTTTGCCGGTCTCGCCATCGTCCTCGCCCATCGCGATCAAAAGATGCTCGACGGAGACGTACTCGTCCTTCAGCCCTTCGGCCGCCTTCTCCGCGCTCTCGATGAGTTTTTTGAGCCGCGGCGTGATGTAGGCCTGCCCGGCGGCGCCGGTCACTTGAGGAATGCGGTCGAGCGCTTTTTCGACGCGGCCGAGAATCGCGGTCGGCTGCACGCCGACCTTTTGCAGTAAAGAGAGGGCTACCCCTTGTTTCAGGCCAAGAAGAGCCATCAACAGGTGTTCGACGTCGACCGCCTGGTGGTTGCGGCGCTCGGCGAGGCCCTGCGCATTCTGCAAAGCTTCCGCGGATTTAACCGTTAATTTGTCCAGTCGCATGAAAACCCCCTGTTAACGCGTGAAAATTTAATCACGACCACAGGGGGCGTCAAGGAACCGTTCAGTGAAATTCGGCAAAAAAACGGTTGAATTTCTAAGGGTTTACTTGGAAGACTTTTCGGGCTCGAAAGGCTGCAGGATGCTGCCGGGCTCCTCGGCTGCCGCCGTCGAGCCGTTCGCCTGCAACGGGCGAAGGCCGTTTTCCGCGGCCGGCTGAGCGACGGCGGCAACGGGCTGTGCGAGCGGGGCCATAAGGACGATGCCCTTCCCCTTGCTGATGTTGAACTCGTATTCGATCGGCACCACGGCCGTGCCGCGCATCTTTTTCACCCACAATGTACGCACGAACCGGTCGCCGGAGCGGAACATGCGCAGCGCCAGTACTCCGGCGGCGAGAAACTCCTCGATGTTGCTGGTTTCGTCCTCGGAGCGGCCCGAGCTCAAGATGTTCGTCGTTTGAAGCTGCGTCTGGAGGAGTCGGATCAAAAGCCGCGCCTGTTCCTCCGACCGGCCGCTTGGGGTATCGGCCTTGATAAGAGGCCCGACAGGATCGATGGCAAGCCGCTTCGCCTCCATGCGATTGATGTGGCTCGCGAGGTCGGTGACGATCCTTTGGATGTCGACTTCGCGCTCGCGTCCCGGCGTGCCGGAGCGCGTGCTGAAGTACGGCGCCGCGTCGAGGATGACGAGATTTTTTTCCTGGACAAAGGGCTGCAAATCCCAGCCGAGCGAAGCGGCGGAGTCCAGGAGATCGGTGGGGCGCTCGTCGACGGTGACGTAAACCGCCTTTTCCCCGCTCGTCAGCCCCTTCAACAGGAATTGCAGACAGGCGGTCGTCTTGCCGGTCCCGGCGTCGCCGGTAACCAAATACGATTTGCCCGGGAGCAAGCCGTTTTGGGTCAGCGGATCGAGCCCTTCGATACCGGTCGCGACCCGTTTTGACTTTTCGGACTTGTCGGCCTTTTCCGCCATAAAACATCATTTTTATCAAAACTGGGCCCGGTTTTAAAGCGCTCGGTTGCTTGACCGCCGCCTTTCGCGTAAAGAAATCATCATGCCCGGGCGGTTCAGGAAAAACATCGAAAATCTCGCAGGCTACGTCCCCGGCGAACAGCCGCAGGACGGCGCTTATATCAAGCTCAACACCAATGAAAATCCGTACCCGCCGTCGCCGCGCGTCCTCGCGGCGGTGAAAAAAGCGGCGGGCGGCGCCCTTCGTCTCTATCCGGAGCCGATGGGCCGCGAGGTGCGCAGGCTGGCGGCGTCCGTTTACGGGCTTGCGCCAGAAAATATTTTGGTGGGCAATGGCTCGGACGAGCTTTTATCCATTATCGTCCGCGCGTTTGTCGGCGCGGGCGACCGCGTGCTCTACCCCGAGCCGACCTATACGCTTTACGATACGCTTATCGCGATTCAGGAAGGCGTAAAGATCCCGCTGCCGTACACGTCCGATTTTTCCCTGCCCGAGGCGTTCTTCGCCGAGAAGGCCGCTTTGACGTTCGTCTGCAACCCTAACTCGCCTTCCGGGACGCTGCTGCCGCTCAACGACATCGAACGCCTCGCGCGCTCGTCCGCCGGGGCCGTCGTCGTCGACGAAGCGTACATAGACTTCTCCGATGTGAGCGCGACGGCGCTACCGCTGCTCAAGCAATTTGGCAATCTGATCGTGCTCAGGACGTTCTCGAAATCGTTCTCGCTCGCCGGCATGCGCGTCGGCCTCGCGCTGGCTTCCGAGGAGATGATTGACGGGCTGGTGAAGATCAAGGACTCGTACAATGTGAATCGACTGAGCCAGGTCGCCGCGTCGGCGGCGCTCGGCGATCTCGCCTGGATGGAGCGGAGCGTCGGCCGCATCCAGCGGAGCCGGAAAAAATTGGTCGGCGGGCTTAAGAAACTCGGCTTTCATGTCTATCCGTCCCAGGCGAACTTCGTCCTCGCGCGGCGCCAGGGGCAGAATCTCCGCGGCCTTTACGAAGAGCTCAAGCGCCGGAAAATTCTCGTGCGCTATTTCGACCAGCCCGGCCTGGAAGATTCTCTGCGCATCACAGTCGGCGCGCCGGCGGAGATTCGGGCGTTGCTCGACCAGTTCGCGGCGATTATAAAGGGCTAAGGAGTGTTGCCATGAAGCCGATTCAAGTCACGGAGCTCGACCATATCGTTCTCAACGTCAAAGACATCGACCGCGCGCTCGCGTTCTACGGGGACGTGCTCGGACTCAAGATCGAGCGGCTGGACGAATTCCGCTCGGGGAAGATCGGCTTTCCGTCCGTGCGCATCAATGGGGACACGATCATCGACCTCTTCCCGGCGAAGGAGGCCGCGGCGCGACCGGGCAACCTCAACCACTTCTGCCTCGTCGTTGGCAAGGACGACTTCTCCGGGATCGTCGATTACTTGAACGGCCACAAAGTGAAGATACTCAACGGCCCGATCTCGCGCTGGGGTGCGCGCGGGCGCGCGACTTCGGTCTATTTCCACGATCCCGACGAGAACGAGATCGAGATCCGCTGCTACTGACCGCCGATGGCTTCTCTGCTGATCCAGAATATCGGCGCGCTCGTCACCGGCGACATCGACAAGCCGCTCGCGTCCGCCGATTCGATTTATATAGAAGGCGGCGTCATTCGCGCCGTCGGAAAGAATTTGGCGCAGCGCGCCGACCGCGTCATCGACGCGCAGGGGATCACCGCGATTCCGGGGCTGATCGACTCGCACTCGCACCCGTCGATCGGCGAGTACACGCCGGCGCAGAACTCGCTCTCGTGGATCACCAATTACATGCACGGCGGCGTCACGGCCCTGATATCCGCGGGCGAGCTGCATATGCCCGGGCTGCCGCTGCCGCCCGACGCGCGCACGGCGCTCTCGCTCGCGCTCGTGACCAAGCGCTGCTACGACAACCTGCGCCCTTCGGGGGTGAAAGTCTTCGCGGGCACGCTGCTGCTCGTGCCCGGGCTCAGCGAGAAAGACTTCGACGAGATCGCCGCCGCCGGCATCCGGCTCGTGAAATTTATTTTCTACGATTACAGCCTGCTGCCGAACGGCGAGGCGGAGCGCTATGTGCGCTGGGCGCACGCGCGCGGGATCAAGGTGAAAATCCACTCCGGCGGAGTGTCGCGCTCGGGCGTGAGCCAGATCGCCGGCTGGGAGATCGTGAGCCGCATCAAGCCAGACATCATCGGCCATATCACCGGCGGGCCGATCCCGATGGCCGAGGCGGAAATGGTCCGCATCGTCGCCGAGACGGACCGCTTCGTGGAATCCTGCAGCTCCGGCAATTACCGCATGGCGCTCGTGCTCGCGCGCGCGGTGAAGCAGCATAACGCCTACCGCCGGGTGCTCATCGGCACCGACACGCCCGGCGGCACCGGCATTATCCCGCGCGGCATCCTACGCGAGATAGCCTATCTCTCCTCGGTCGGGGAAATACCGCCGGAGAAGGCCGTGTGCATGGCGACGGGCAACGTCGGCCGCGCGCACGGCCTCGACATAGGTTTCATCGAGGAAGGCCGCCCGGCCGACATCGTGCTGCTGCACAAGATCACCGGCTCGGTGGCGAACGACGCGCTCGACTGCTTCGCCAAAGGCGATCTTCCCGGCATCTCGACGGTGATCATCGACGGCGAGATCCGCGTCTCCGGCCGAAGCCAGCAGACGCCGCCGCCGGAGCGCGCGGCAACAGAAAAATAGTCAACAGAATGGTTTTTCCGGAAGCCCCGGCTCACTCTCCGAGCCCGAGCAAAATAATTGCTCGGGACGCGAATTCTCCGGCCGTGGCCGATGGGACTGTGCCATGATCCTAAAGTTAGTAATCGGACGTCCACGGCCCTCGAACTCGCATCCCTTCGCCCGGGAGAGAAAAACAAAAAACCAAGCGGAGCATGCAGTAAGATGAATACAACGATGGAATTCGGCGCGGGGCTTTTCCCGACGGAGCCGCTGCCCAAAATGATTCAGCTCGTCAAGCTCTCCGAAGAGCTCGGCTATAGCCACGTCTGGATCGGCGACTCGCACCTCATCTGGCGCGAGGCGTACGTCAACATGGCCGCCGCGGCGCTGAGTACGAAAAAGGTGAAACTCGGCACCGGCGTGACCAATCCGCTCACGCGCCATCCATCCGTCGTCGCGAGCGCGTACGCGACGCTGGAGGAGCTGGCGCCGGGGCGCTTCATCGTCGGCATCGGCCTCGGCGACAGCTCGGTCGAGACGATGGGCATGAAGCCGGCGAAGCTCGATTACTTCGAGCGGACGATCCGCGAGATGCGCGAGCTGATCGCCGGCAAAGAAGTCCGGCTTCCGACGGGCAAGATTCATCTCAAGCATCCGGCGCAAAAAGGCATGCCGATCTACATCGCGGCGAGCGGTCCGAAGATGCTGGAGCTCTCCGGAAAAATCGCCGACGGCATCATCGTGCTCGTCGGCGTCGCCGACGAGTATCTGGCGCAGGCGAAGGCGCGCATCGAGGCCGGCGCGAAAGCGGCGGGAAGAAAGCTGAGCGACATTCATCTCGTCCTCTGGGTGCCGTGCGCCGTATCGGACAAGGCGCCCGCAAAGGACGCGGTCAAGGCGCACGTGGCGCGCGTCGTCGCGCATCCGCAGCCGTACGTGCTCGATGAAAAGGAGCAGAGGGTTCTCGCGGAGATCCGCAAAACTTACGACTATTATCATCACATGGAGCAGGAGGCGAACCACGCCGAAGTGATTCCCGACTGGCTGGTAGACAAATTCGCGATCGCCGGCACGGTCGCGGAATGCCGCGCGCAGGTCGAGCGCATCAGGAAGAGCGGCATTATCCAGCAGATCGCGATCATCCCCTACAGCCCGCCCGGCGGGAGCCGGGAAGAGACGCTACGAGGCTTTGCGCGGGCGGCGCTTCTTTGATTCTTCGGGCTTCGTCTTGTCGGGATACGGGCAGAGATCGTTGATCACGCAGAGCGGGCAGCGCGGCTTCTTCGCAACGCAGACGCGCCGGCCGTGATACTGCAGCAGGTGGCAGAAGCGGATCTGCTTTTCCTTCGGCACGATCGGCGTCAGATCGAATTCGATCTTGTCGGGGTTTGTATTCGTCGTGAAGCCGAGCCTTTGCGACAGGCGCATCACGTGCGTATCGACGCCGATCCCTGGGATGCCGAAGGCGTTGCCTAAGACGATGTTCGCCGTCTTGCGTCCGACGCCCGGCAGCGTCACGAGCTCGTCGAGCGTCCGCGGCACCTCGCCGCCGAAATTTTTTACCAGCTCCTCGCAGCAGCTCTTGATCCGTCCCGTCTTGATGCCAGCGAAATTGATCCTGCTGACCAGATCGAAAATCTCCTGCCGCGGCGCTTCGGCGTAATCCTTAGCGGTCTTGTATTTCGCGAACAGCGCCGGCGTGATTTGGTTTACGAGGCTGTCGTGCGACTGCGCGGCGAGGATGAGCGAAACAAGCAGCTCCAGCGGATTGGTGTAATCGAGCGCGAGCTTCGCGTCGGGATGCTCCTTGTCGAGACGCGCTATGATTTTTTTGACGCGCTCGCGCGCAGCCGCGGGATCGCCGCCCTTTTTCGCCGGTTTCGCCATTTTGCTTTTCCGGGGAATCATGTTAGCAGATTATAGAGCGAGGGAGGAATAGACGAATGGATTTGAAAGAGCTGCGACGGCTGCCGATGCCGAAGCTCCGCGATCTGGCCAAGGCCGAGACCGATCTCCAAGGCGTCGGCGGCATGGAAAAAGAGGAGCTGATCAAGGCGGTCGCAAAGGCGATGAATATCCCCTACGACGTCACCGGGAAAGACGTGAACGCGATCCATTCGATCAAGCACGATATCCGCGAGCTGAAAAAGCAAAAGAGCGAGCTGCTGACCTCTTCGCGCGACGCGAAGAAATTGAAAAAAGTGCAGCGAAAAATCAAGCGGCTGAAGCGCCTGACGCGCCACCTGGCGCACGAAGCGAAGAGCATCGCCGCCGTGCCGGCCGCCGAGGCAGCGCCTGCGGCCGCGCCCGCCGCAGCCCCCGCCGCCCCGGCGCCCGAGACGCCACCCGCCGCCGGATAGCAAGATGAAAAAGCCGTCCGGTTTCAAAGGCCGCGGCTCCGCCGACAATCCGAAAAACCGGTTCGAGAAAGTCGAGCGCGTTGCCGAGCCGGAAGCCGACGAGACCTCCTCGCCGGCCACACAGTTCCTCCCCGACGCTTCGAAATCGATTATCGCCCACAACGATAGCCCCGATGTCGGCTTCGACGCCAGCATCAATCCGTACCGCGGCTGCGAGCATGGCTGCATCTACTGCTACGCGCGGCCGACGCATGAATATCTCGGCTTCTCCGCCGGTCTCGATTTCGAGACGCGCATTATGGTGAAGCGCGACGCCCCCGAGCTCCTGCGCAAAGAGCTTTCCAATCCGCGCTGGAAGCCGCAGGTGCTGGCGTCCAGCGGCGTGACCGATTGTTACCAGCCGATCGAAAAGAAGCTAGAGATCACCCGCCGGTGCCTCGAGGTGCTCGCCGAGTTTCGCAACCCCGTCATCATCATCACGAAAAATCAGCTCGTCACGCGCGACATCGACATTCTCTCGGAGCTCGCGCGCCACGACTGCGCGGCGGTGTTTGTCTCGATCACGACCTTGGACGAAAAGCTCTCCGGGCTGATGGAGCCGCGCGCGTCACGGCCGGCGCGGCGTCTGGCCGCGATCGCTGCGCTCGCGCGCGCCGGTATTCCGGTCGGATACCTGCAGGCGCCGATGATTCCCGGTCTCACCGATTCCGAGGCGCCGGCGATCGCTGCGGCCGCCGCCGAGGCGGGGGCGCGCTATGCGGGTTATGTGCCGCTGAGGCTTCCGTACGCCGTGAAAAAGCTGTTCGAAGATTGGCTCGAGCGAAACTACCCTGACAGAAAGGAGAAGGTGCTGAACCGCATCCGTGCGATCCGCGGCGGCAATTTGAACGACGCCAACTTCCACAGCCGCATGAGCGGGCAGGGGATTTACGCGGAGCAGATGGCCGAGCTGTTCCGGCTCGCGTGCAAGAAAGCGGGCTTCAAAGAGCGCTCGCCGCAGCTGAGCACCGACCATTTCCGCCGGCCGAGAGAGCAGCTGAAACTTTTCGCGTAACCGAACTGTAACCGGTAACCTCTTGACATGCCTCGTCTTCCGGCTTACTTGTACGAGAATTTTGAAGAGTTCGCCCAACCGGGCGTCTAACGTGCAGAAGGAGGTAAAGAACCCATGAAAAGCATCCTGAGATTCCTGCTTGTTCCTGTTGTCACGCTCACGTTCGCCGGCTTCGTTTCGGCGCAGACCGGACCGACGGGCGGCACGGGGCCGTCCAAGTCCACGCCGCCGGCGACGAAGTCGGATACGACCAAGTCGACCGAAAAGAAGTCGGCCGCGGCGAAAACGCAGCGCGTGCGCGGCGAGCTGACCGCGGCGGACGCGAAAGCCGGCACGGCCAAGGTGAAGACCAAGGACAAGGAGCTGAGCTTGAGCACCGAAAGCCAGGAGGTGAAAGACTCGCTCGGCAAGATGAAAGTCGGCGACACGGTCCGCGTCGCCTACCTTGAGAGCGACGGCAAGCTGATGTTGAAGGCGATCTCCAAGACGAAGCTGCCGGCCACGAAGTCGGGCTCGACGAGTTCTTCGACGACGAAGCCGTCGACCGACACGAAGTCGTCGACCGACACGAAGCCCGCGACGAAATAACTCCCGGCTTCTCGATCAGAGGCGCCTGAGAGTTCAGGCGCCTCTTTTTTTTCTCCTTTCCCCTCCCGATCATTCTTGATACGTAGAGAGCGTCGGACATGCGCTCTCTCCATCGTCCCTGGTTCGTTGCGGCGCTCGCCTTTCTCATCCTCGGCTTCGGCCGCGGGCTGACTTCCTCCTTCGGCGTCTTCTATGTCGCGCTGCTCGATACTTTCGGATGGAGCCGCGCGATCACCGCCGGCGTTTTTTCCGTCGTGCAGATAGTCGACGCGATCGTCTCGCCCGTCGTCGGTCATCTTCTCGACCGATTCGGGCCGAAAAAAGTCGTCGGCACGGGATGCGCGCTCCTCGCGGCGGGGCTCCTTCTCAGCAGCAGGATCCACAGCCTGTGGGAATTTTATCTTTATTTCGGGCTCGTGTGCGCGCTCGGGCTGAGCTTTATCGGCATGGTGCCGCACGTCGTGCTCGTCTCGCAATGGTTCACGACCAAGCGGGCGTCCGCGTTCGGCGCCGTCTACGCCGGCACCGGCGTCGGCATTCTCCTGCTGGCGCCGTCGATTGAGTGGCTCATCTCCAACACCGGCTGGCAGCGCGCGCTCGAGATCCTCGCACTCATTATCGCCGGCGTGCTGCTGCCGATCGTGTGGATGTTCTATCGCACGGGGCCGCACATCGCGCACCGCGGCGAGGACAACCGCGCCGGCAACGAGTGGACGGCGAAGCTCGCGCTCAAGAGCATGCAATTCTGGCTGATCTTTTTCGCGCGCGTGTTCGCCGCCGGCGGCACGACCGTGATCGTGACGCACCAGGTCGCGCACGTCGTCGATATCGGTTTTAGCCGCCTCTATGCCGCGACGATCTTCGGCTTGATGGGCATGACCAGCACCGCGGGCCGCGCCGTCTTCGGCTACATCGCCGATCTCTCCTCGAAGCAGGCGGCCTACACGATGAACATCGCGACGACGGTCGTCGGCGTCGCGGCGCTGATGCTCGCCTCCGATCCGTCGAAGCCGTGGCTGCTCTACGTCTACGTCATCTGCTTCGGCATCGGCTTCGGCTCGCGCGCGGTGATCTTCTCCGCGCTCTCCGCCGATATTTTTTCCGGCAAGGGTTTCGGCGCGATCTTCGGCTATTCCGTGATCAGCGTCGGCCTCGGCGGCGCGTGGGGCTCGTGGCTGGGCGGATTTTTTTACGACGTCAGCGGGAGCTACATCGTCTCCTTTACGCTCTCGACGATCGTCCTGCTGCTGTCGGACCTGTGCATCTGGCTCGTCACCGCGCCGTGGGTGATGCGCTACGATCAGAGGCTCTGGGCAGCAGAAAGACAGAGATAGAGACAGAGATTCCGGACCGATTCTGTCTCTCGTCTCTGTCTCTGTCTATTCCGCGGGTTTTACCCGGCAGAGATACGAGCGGTGCGGCAGCGAGCCGCTCACGGGATCGGATAGTTCGGTGCCGACGAGCATGCCGGGGTTGGCTCCGGTATCGCTGAAGGGATCGTAGCCCGGCTTGTCGAGCTCGCGGCATTCCTGCCACCAGCCGTGCTGGCAGCAGACGACGCCGGGCATGATGCGCCCAGTCACGTTCGCCTTCACGC
The DNA here is from genome assembly GCA_035259465.1 of Binatia bacterium. Taxonomy (GTDB): domain Bacteria; phylum Desulfobacterota; class Binatia; order UBA9968; family UBA9968; genus JAJPJQ01. The sequence continues at coordinate 3,411 of DATFWH010000373.1, read as the reverse complement.
GCACCGCGCCCTTCGGGCTTTCCACGATCATCCAGCTTTTGTTTTTGACCCCGTAAGCCGCAGCGGTCTCGGGATGGAGATCCGCGGTGGGGTCGGGCGACACCTTGCGCAGCGAAGGCAGCGCGCGGTGCTGGCTGTGGATGAACGTCGTGAACTTCGCGTTGGTGAGAATCAGCGGGAAGTCCTTCGCTATCTCCGGCTTGCTCACCGGGCTCATCGCGGGCTCGACGTAGTCGGGCAGCGGCGGGTAGCCGTTGGCGGCGAAGCGGTGCGAATACAATTCCACTTTGCCCGTCGACGTGGCGAAGCCGCGCGGCGCGCCGTCTTTTTTTTCGGCGTGCTTTTCATAGCGCGTCGGAATCTCGACGGTGATGCCGCCGGGCGTGTTCTTGAGCTCATCGAGCGTGACGCCGCTCGGCGCGAGCTCGTAGGCGTAGCCCGCGTCGATGTCGCCGCCCCAGAATTTATCGCCGATGCCGAGGCGCTTGGCGAGCTCGAAGATGATCCACGTATCCGATTTACGCTCCCCAAGCGGCGGCACGACCTCGGGCCGATATTGTATATGCAGTTTGCCTCTGCGCCGGTGCTCGAAGCCGTTCCACAGCGTCGCCATTTCGAGGAAGGACGCCGCGGGGAGCACGTAGTCGCAGAGCGTCGCGGTCGGCGACATGAAAAGCTCCGCTGCGACGGCGAATTCCAGCGCGCAGAAGGCTTTCCGGCCGAGGCGCGAGTCCGCGCCGGACATGACGGTGTTCGAGCCGAAGTTGAGCAGGGCTTTTACCGGATACGGCCTGCCTTCGAGAATCGCGTTGTAGATGTCGTACGACGCGCAGTTCCCCGGGCTCGCCGGCGGGCCGAGCGGCTTGCGCTCGCGACCGATTCTCTGCGCGGCCATCTCCTTCGGCAGAAACTCCCTGCCTTCCACGCCGTTCATCTTGGGTTTGGGGAAGACCACGTTGCCGCCGGCACGGTCGATGTCGCCGATCAGCGCGTAGAGCGACGCGATCGCGCGGCTCGTCTGCGTCGCGTTGGTGTGCTGGCCGACGCCGTTCCACATATACATGCTGACCGGCCGGTTGTGCGCGAGAATTTGCGCGGCCTTCCACGCCTTTTCCGCCGGAACTCGCGTGATCGCCGCCGACCGGTCGGGGCTGAATTGCGCGGCAATGCGCGCGAGCGCCGACAGCGCCGTCTCGCATGGAATCTCGCCCGCGATGCCGCGAATTATCTTCTCGCCGAAGAGCAATGGCCGCGCGCGATCGTTTTCCGCCGACGCGGCGGCGGGATCGTAGATCACGGCCCGGTCGGCTATCTCGTCCCACATGACGTAGCGCTCGCGCGAGCCGTCCTGCGTCAGATCGGCTTCGGTGAGCGCCGCGCCGTTGTCCCGGCGCAGCAGGAAAGTTCCGTTCGTCCAGCGGCGCAAAAACTCGGCGTCGTACCAGCCCTCCTCCAAAACCGCATGAACCAGCGCCAGCGCGAGCGCGCCGTCGCTGCCGGGTCGGACCTGCAGATGCACGTCCGCCTGGCTCGCGAGGCCGATGCGCCGCGGATCGACAGCGACGAGCTTCATGCCGCGCCCGCGCGCGGCGACGAGGTCGTGCGCCATCACGAGCGAGGTCGAGCTCGGGTTGTGGCCCCAGAGAAGAAAAGCCTTGCTGTGCTCGAGGTCGGGCATCGGCAGCGTCATGCCGAAGGTGAAGCTGAAGCCGGTGTCGCGATGCCAGTTGCAGACGTGCGTGGTCGAGACCCAGTTCGGGCTGCCGAAGCCGTAGAGGAGGCGGCCGAGCCAGCGCTCGGCGTCGCCGACCGATGTGCCGCTCCTGGTGCCTTTCGCCAGCGCGATCGCGCGGGCGCCGTAACGCTCGCGGATGTCGAGCAGCTTGGCGGCGATGTCGTCGAGCGCTTGATCCCAGCTCACGCGCCGCCAGCCGGGATCGGGATCGCCCTTGGGACGCGTGCGCTTGAGCGGATAGTCGAGCCGGTCGGGATGATAGAGCTGCTCCGGCGCCGCCTTGCCCTTGATGCACATGACGCCGCCGTGCGGGTGGTCGGGGTCGGGGTCGAGCCGCGTCACGCGGCCGTTCTCGACCGTTGCGATCGTCGCGCAGCGCGCCGTGCAGAGCGCGCAGAAGCCGCGAACCGTATAGTAGTTTTGTTCCGACGCTTCCACAGCCAAAACATACTGCAACGGCGCATCGCGGACAAGCTCGTTCGCCGCTATTTCCTTGAGCGTCCGACGCGAAGTTGTTAGATTAAAATTCTAGGCGCTCGCATGGACGCTCGGCTTCGAGAGGGCATTGGTCTATTCAACGACGGGCATTACTTCGCCGCGCACGAGGCGTGGGAGGATTTTTATCAGCGCGCCGAAGAGGCGCATAAGCCTTTCATCGAGGCGCTGATCCAGATGGCTGCCGCGTTTCGCATGCGCGTCGACTTCGGCGAGGTGAAGGGCCCGGTGCGCGCCGCCCGCCAGGCGCTGATCCGTCTGGAAAACTACCGGCCGGCCTATCTAAGCGTGAAAGTGGCGCCGCTGATGGCGGCGGTCGAGCAGTGGGCCGAGGCGACGGAGAAGGACGGCGCCGCCGCTCCCAAGATGCCGAAGATCTCCGTGCAGCGCTTCGGCTTCTTTTGAATCATGTCTCAGTTGAGCGAAAAAATTCAGCCCCTGAGCGCCGGCTCCTGGACCGGAGAGAAAATAATCTCCGGCCTCAAGGGCGGCGCGCGCGGCTATCTGCTCTCGCTTGTCGCCGAGAAGCGGAGCGCGCCGATCCTCGTCGTCGCGGCGACGGCGCGGGAGGCCGAGCAGCTCTACCGCGACGTCGCCTTCTTCCTTGGCGAAACCGACGCCTCGCCGCTGGAGAAGCGTCTTCATTTGCTCGACTCGTGGGAGATTCTGCCGTTTGAGAATCTCTCGCCGCATCCCGACAGCATCGCCTCGCGCCTGGAAGGGCTTTACCACCTGATCGAAGGCCGCGCGCCGATCCTCGTCTCAACGCCGTCCGCGCTGATGCAGCGCGTCATTCCGAAAGATGCGCTCAAGCGCTCCTACCGGTATCACGCCGTCGGCGAAGAGAACGCGCGCGAGGGTTTGATCGAGCACCTGGCGGGTTGGGGGTTCCAAAACGTGCCGCTGGTCGAGGAGCGCGGCGACTTCAGCGTGCGCGGCGCCATCATCGATATCTTTCCGCCGGCGTACCGCCTGCCGCTGCGCCTGGAGTTCGACGGCGACCGGCTGGAGTCGATCCGCGAGTTCGACCCGTCGACGCAGCGGTCGAAGAAAGCGCTCCAGGACTTGCTGCTCCTGCCGATGAAGGAGTTCTCGCTCAAGCGTGACGACATCGAGGCGATTGCGCGCGAGATCGATAAGCGCGCCGCCGATCTGGAGCTGGGGCGGAAGGAAAAAAATCC
>DATFWH010000372.1:0-3550 GCA_035259465.1 Binatia bacterium | reverse complement strand
CGCTCTTTAACGACACGTCCATCACTTTGTCCCACTCTTCTTCGGTCAAATCCAAAATATTCTTGCGGTCGGTCCAGGCGGCGTTGTTGACGAGGATATCAAGGCCGCCCCATTTATCGACGACCGTCCGCACCATTTTTTCCACGTCGACCGACGACGACACGTCGCAAACAACGGCGATCGCGCGGTCCTTATGCTGTGCGTTGATCGCCGTTGCGACCTTCTCTCCCCTGCCCCGATCGAGATCGACGACGGCGACGCGCGCGCCCTCGCGCGCGAACCATACCGCGACCTCTTCGCCGATGTTGCGCCCCGCGCCGGTGACGATCGCGACCTTGTTTTCCAATTTCATAAACGATTGCCTCCTCCCGTGTCATCGCGCAAATCGAATGCCATTGCAACGGCCCACGCTTCAACGCGCCTTGGCTGCCGCGGCGTTAATTTTTCCCTTGCCGCGCATCAGCGAGGGCCAGAGCGCGACAAGCGTTATCAGCGCCGCCGCCGCATAGCTGTTGTTGAGAGAGCGGACGAGGCCGACATTTGTTATTTCCGTCGATTTCAGGTAGTAAAGGCTATTACTTCAGCTTTGAACTCCGCCGGCAATCCCGTTACGAGAGACCGATCGATTCGATGAAAATTCCCCTACTCGATCTCACCCGAAAATACCGTCAGATCGAGCCCGAGCTGCGCGCGCGCTGGGACGAGACGCTCGCGTCGATGCGTCTCCTGAACGGCCCGCAGCTCGCCGCTTTCGAGCGCGAGTTCGCGGAGTTTTGTGGCGTCCAACACGCCATCGGCGTCGCTTCGGGCACGGACGCGATCTTCCTCTCGCTGCGCGCGCTGGGCGTCGGCGAGGGCGACGGCGACGAGGTGATTCTCGCCGCGCACGCGCCCGCGCCGGTGATCGAGCCGATCTTCAGCGTCGGCGCAAAGCCCGTGCTGGTCGACAAAGCGGCGGGCGACTACGGAGCCGATCTCGATTCCGTCAGGGCGGCGATCGGCCCGCGCACGCGGGCGATTCTCGCCGTTCACATGCTCGGTCTCCCTTGCGACATGGACCCGCTGCTCCGGCTGGCGGCGGAAAAAAATATTCCGGTCGTCGAGGACGCCTCGCAGGCGCAGGGCGCGGTCTATAAGGGCGAGCGCGCGGCGGGCCTCGGGCGCATCACGCCGATGAGCCTGGGGCCGGTGAAAAACCTCGCCTGCTACGGCGACGGCGGCGTTGTGCTCACGAACGACGATCGGCTTGCAGAGGCGGTGCGCCTGCTCCGCGTCCACGGCCAGGCGGAGAAGTACAACCACAAAATCTATGGCTGGAACAGCCGTCTCGACGAGCTGCAGGCGGGCATGCTCAGGCTAAAGCTTCCGACGCTCGACCGCGACAACGCCCGCCGCGGCGAGATCGCCGCGCGCTACGACGAGGCCTTCCGCAATTTTCCGCTGCGCACGCCGCCGGCCTTCTCCGACCGGACGAGCGTCTATCATCAATACGCGATCGAGACACCCGACCGCGAGCCGCTGAAGAAGTTTCTCGACGCGAAAGGCATCGGCAACGGCATCTACTATCCTCTCTGCCTGCACCACCACGAGTCGTGGATCGCGAAAAAATTGCCGAAATATTCGCTGCCGGAGGCCGAGCGCTATGCGCGCGAGAATCTCGCGTTGCCGGTCTTCGCCGAGCTCCGCGACGAGGAAGTAGACTACATCATCGCGGCGGTGCGGGAATATTTCTCGCGCGACTGAACCCTCTCCGTGCAGAAACTCCGGCTTTCGGTCGTCGCGCCCATGCACAACGAGGAGGGGAACGCGCGCGCTCTCTACGAAGCGATACGCGACGCGCTCGCGCCGCTAGGCGACTTTGAGATCATCTTCGTGAACGACTGCAGCACCGACGGCACGCTCTCGGTCATGAAAGCCATCGCCGACCAAGATCCCCGGTTTCACTACGCCGACCTCGAAACCAACGTCGGCGAGAACTGGGCCCTGTTCGCAGGCATATCGCGTGCCTCGGGCGAAGTCATTGTGACGATCGACGGCGACTACCAGAACGATCCGGCATATATTCCGGCGATGCTCGATCGCTTGGCGCAGGGCTACCGCGTTGTCTCCGGCTGGCGCCGGCATCGGGTCGGCAGTTTCTGGGACCGGCGTCTGCCGTCGCTGGTCGCCAACGCGCTGATCCGCTTAGTCAGCGGCGTGCCGGTGCACGACTGCGGCTGCGGCCTGAAGGCGTACCGCCGCGAGGTGATCGCTGGCCGGTATGTGCCGAAGGGATTTTTAAACCGCTTCTCGCCGGTGGTGTTCGGCGTGCGGGCCAAGGAATTTTCCGAGGTCGAGATCATCGACCGCGAGCGCAAGGCGGGCACGTCGCATTACGGCCTCGGGCGTGTCTTCGAAGTGGCGCGCGACATCTGCGTGCTGCCGTTTGCCGTCGCGGGCGCCAAGCGCTGGCTCGGCGCGTTTCGCAAGCTGCAATGGCTCACCGTAACTTTGGGCGCTTTTTTTTTAATTGCGGGATGGAAGATCCTCGCCCTCATCGTTTTGCTGTTCGCGCTTCTCGCCTACGCCAACGGTCAAAGCTTGGAGCGGTTCGTGAAGGCGCAGGAGCGGCCGCCGTTCCGCATCAAGGAGTTTCGTTAAATCATGAACATTAACGTCGCGCTCGTCGGCGCCGGTTACTGGGGACGAAAGCTGCTGCCGAAATTTCGCGCCGCCAAAGACTGCTCGGTCGCGGCGGTTTGCGATCTCGACGCGGGCCTTCGGGCGGAATGCCAGAAGGCGTTTCCCGATATTCCGACCACCGCGTCATACGACGACGTGCTGAAAAATCGGAATATCGACGCCGTCATCCTCGTGACCCCGCCCGCCTCGCATTTCGCACTCGGCAAAAAGGCGCTCGACGCCGGAAAGCACATTTGGATCGAGAAGCCGCTCGCGCTCCGCTACGAAGAGGGAAAAGCGCTCGTCGCCGCCGCGAAAGCGAAGAGCGCCGTACTGTTCGTCGATCACACGTTCCTTTACGACCGTGCGATCCGCATGACGCAGGAGCTCGCCGCGGGCGGCGAGATGGGCGATGTCTATCATGTCTTTCTCCAGCGGCTGAACCTCGGCCGCATCAAGCGCGACTCCAACGTCTGGTGGAACTCCGCGCCGCACGACGTGTCGATCCTGCTGTTCGTCTTGAAGGGCCGCCCGGCGACCGTGACGCTGCAGGGCTACCGCTATCTGCAGCCGGAGATCGAAGATCTCAACATGGCGACGGTCGAGATGTCGGACGGCGCGTCGGCGTTCATCTACCACAACTGGCTGTTTCCCGAGAATACGGCCAAGCTCACCGTTGTCGGCAGTAAGAAGATGCTCGTCTACGAGGGGAAATTCGACAAGCGCGCGGCCACGCTCTACGAATACGCGACGGGCCCAGGCGCCGGAGGCGCGGCGCCGGACGCGAACACGATTCCCTCGAAGATCATCGCCGAGCGCAACCTCGAAGGGATCGCCGCCGAGGAGCCGCTGGCTTCCGCGGTCGCGGACTTCCTGGGCAGCATCCACG
>DATFWH010000371.1:0-3940 GCA_035259465.1 Binatia bacterium | reverse complement strand
CTACGTGCCGGGCTCGGGCTCGAGCAACGCGCAGAAGCTCATGGCCGAGCGGCGCGCTGGAAAATATCTGCCGGACGTGTTCATCGGCGGCTCGGGAACCCTGATCGAGGTCCTCTTCGCCGGAAAAGTCCTCGAGCCAATGGCGCCGCATTTGATTCTGCCGGAAGTGAAGGACCCGTCCGGCTGGCTTGAGAAGAAGCTTCTATTCGTCGACGCGGACGGCCAGTACGTGCTTCAGATGCAGGCCAGCGTCGATCATAGTATCGGCGCTTATAACACCAAGATGGTGAATCCGGGCGAGATCAAATCCTTTTGGGATATTCTCCAACCGAAGTGGAAGGGCAAGATGGCCGCGTTCGACCCGCGCGACCGCGGCCACATCCAGCGCATGCGCTCGCTCTACTACAATCCGAATCTCGGTCCGGAATTTCTTCGCCGGCTTTTTGAAGAGAGCGACGTGACCTTCGGCCGCGACCAGCGGCAGCTACTCGACTGGCTCGCCGGCGGGAAATTTCAGATGTACCTGTTCGCCACGAGCAGCGACGTCGAAGACGCAAAAAAGCAAGGCCTTCCCGTAGGGCTCTTCTACGGACAGCCGAAGGAAGGCTACATCAGCGGGCAGTTCGGCCACATCGCGCTGGTGAAACAAATGCCGCATCCGAGCGCCGCGAACGTGTTTCTCAACTGGGTGCTGTCGCGCCAAGGGATGACGGATTGGCAGAAAAAAACCGATAATAATACGCTGCGCACGGATATTCCGAAAGACATGCTTTCCGATCAAAGCGAGATCCCGAAGCCGGGAGAGAAATATCTGAACGCGAGTCTGCCGCAGTACCAGGACGTGAAGCCGGTGCTAAAGATCCTCGAAACGGCGCTGGCGAAGACCGGTAAGTAAACCGATTCAGGAAACAGGAGGCCTACCACCATGTTGACCAAGGAGCAGAACGAGAGACTCACGCGTGTCGGACCCGGAACGCCCGGCGGCGAGCTGTTGCGCCGCTACTGGCTGCCGATTTCCGTCACCGAGGACCTGACCGAGGAGAAGCCGACGAAGTTCGTCCGCGTCTTGGGCGAAAATCTCGTGCTCTTCAAGGACAAGGGCGGGCGCGTCGGCCTGCTGGACGACCGCTGCTCGCACCGCGGCGCCTCGCTCTGCTACGGCCGCGTCGAGGAGCGCGGGATCTCGTGCGCGTACCACGGCTGGCTCTACGACGTGAAAGGCAACTGCCTCGAGACGCCGCCCGAGCCGGCGGAGAGCAAATTCCCTGCGACGGTCAAGCACAAGGCCTACCCGGTGCAGAAGTTTATCGGCATGTATTGGACCTACATGGGGCCGCAGCCCGCGCCGCTCATCCCGCAGTACGACGCCTGGGCGCGGAAGGACGGACGGCGCAAGATTTTCATCCAGCCGCAGCTCGACTGCAACTGGTTCCAGGCGATGGAGAACTCCGTCGATCCAGCGCACCTCCAGATCCTGCATCAGGAGACCGCGCTAGACGCCGCGCGCGGCCGCAAGCCGGTCAGCACGACCCGCGGCTTCACCGACGACGTGACGCGATTCGAGTTCGAGGAGGTGCCGATCGGCATCATCAAGCGGCGCTTTTACACCAACGGCATCAAGGACGAGCACCCGCTGATCTTCCCGAACATTCTGCGCCAGTTCAACGGCACTCAGATCCGCGTGCCAATCGACGACACGCACACGATGATCTTCATCGTGCGCTTCATGCCGACCGAGGACGGCAGCACCGTGGATGAACAAGATCCCCCGGTCGTGCATGTGAAGCCGTATAAGGAGCCGGTCGAGGAGATACATCCGCGCACGCGTTTCCGGCTGAACGAAGTCCAGGCGCAAGACCACATGGCCTGGGAGACGCAGGGGCCGGTCGCCGACCGCACGCGGGAGCGGCTTGCGACGTCCGACGCCGGTATAGTGCTGCTCCGCGACATGATGTTCCGCGAGATGCAACGCGTCGAGAAAGGTCTCGATCCCAAGGGCGTCATCCGCGAGCAGGCGGACAGCGATATCATCGATACGCATTTGATGGAATCGATCCGCGAGATGAACTTCTGGCGCGAGGGACACGAGCTGCCGGAATCGCTTCGCGTCTAGGAGAAGCTTTTGGCCGACGAACTCAAAGAGCTGCTGGCGCTTTCCTGCCGCATCCTCGGCAAGCTCAATATGACCAAGGAGCCGAGCGGGCACGTGAGCGCCCGCGTGCCGGGGACCGACAAGATTTTCATCAAGGCGCGCGGCCGCGGCGAATCGGGCCTCCGGTTCGTCACGGCGCGCGACTTCATCACCGTCGACGCCGGCGGCAAAAAGCTCGAAGGGCCGCAAGACCTCGACGTGCCGCAGGAGGTTTATATCCACACCGCGGTTTACCGCGCGCGGCCCGAGGTCCAGAGCATCATCCACGTCCACCCGCTGACCGTCGTGTTGTTTACGATCTGCGACGTACCGCTGCTGCCCCTCACCGGCGCGTACGACCCGAGCGCGTTGAGGCTCATCACAGAGGGCGTTCCGACCTATCCCCGCAGCATACTGATTTCCAACGAAGCGCTGGGCAATGATCTCGCCGGGGCCTTGGGAAAACAGCGCGCCTGTCTGATGCGCGGTCATGGGATCACGGCGGCGGGCACAAGTGTGCAGGACGTGACGCTCACGGCGATCAAACTGAACGAGATCGCCGAGGTGAACTACCGCGCGCGGCTCCTCGGCGAGCCGCGGCCGATCAGTAGCGACGACATCAAGAGTTTTCTGCCCACCCATGAACGAATGAAGGCCAGCGGCGCTTACGTCGAGTCGGCATGGCGCTACTATTGCACTCTCCTCGATGAACCCGTAATCTCGCCCGGCTCGGACAAATCCAGCCGGGGGTAGAATGCCGCAAGCGGTGCTCCAGTTCCGCGACGTCCTCAAGCGCTACGGGGAATATACCGCAGTCGACCGTCTGAGCTTCGAGCTCGCCGCCGGCGAGTTCTTTACGCTTCTAGGTCCCTCCGGGTGCGGCAAGACGACGACGCTGCGGCTCGTCGCCGGGCTCGAAGATCCCGACGATGGCGAGATCCTATTGAACGGCGCGCCGATCGCCTCGCCGAAGCGCGGCCTTCTCGTCCCGCCCGACAAGCGCCGGATGGGAATGGTCTTCCAGTCCTACGCCATCTGGCCGCACATGACCGTATTCGAAAATGTCGCGTTTCCGCTCCGCGTCCGCGCCGAGGCGGCCGACAGATTAAGAAAGAAAGTGCTCGACGCGCTGGAGCTTGTCGGCCTCGGCGGATTGCACGAGCGCGGCGCGACGAGCCTCTCCGGCGGGCAGCAGCAGCGCGTCGCGCTGGCGCGCGCGCTCGCGTACACGCCGACGATCCTCCTGCTGGACGAGCCGCTGTCGAACCTCGATGCCAAACTGCGCGAGCAGATGCGCTTCGAGCTGCGCGCGCTGCAGCGGCGGCTCAATCTGACGGTCCTTTACGTGACGCACGATCAGACCGAGGCGATGACGCTTTCCGACCGCATCGCCGTCATGCGCCAGGGAAAGATCGAGCAGCTCGGCAACGCGGTGGAGATCTACGAGCGGCCGGCGACGGCGTTCGTTGGAGATTTTCTGGGGCGCACCGTCGTGCTGGAAGGCGCCCTAAAAACGACCGGGCAGCAGCTCACGCTCGAATTTCGCGGCGGCGAGCGCCTGAGCGTCGGCGAGAATCACAACGGCAAGTTTTCCGACGGCGACGCTATTCGCGTGGTCTGCCGTCCTGAGGACGTGCGCATTCTTCCGGACGGGCCCGTCGACGCGACCGAAGTCCGGGCGAAAGTTCATGAGATCGCTTATCTCGGCGACCACCTCGAATACACGGTGGACGCCTGCGGGCGCAGCATCGTGGTGGTCTCCGGCAAAAACGAGCGCTATGCGGCGGGCGCGGCGATTCGGCTCGCCTT
>DATFWH010000370.1:0-5428 GCA_035259465.1 Binatia bacterium | reverse complement strand
GCCGCGCGCTGCCGATTCCCAAACGGAAGCGCATTACCTTCGAGTACGTGCTGCTCCGCGGCGTCAATCACTCGGCCGAAGACGCAAAGCGCCTCGCGCGGCTTTTGACCGGCATCCGCGCGAAGATCAACCTCATTCCTTTCAACCCGCATCCGGGGAGCGAATTTACGCGGCCGACGCAAAGCGAGATCGAAGCTTTTCAGAATCAGCTCGCTGCGTACGGTCTCCAGGTCAACCTACGCCGGCCGCGCGGCGACGATATCCACGCCGCTTGCGGCCAGCTGATGGCGGCGAACAGCGAGACGATGAGCGCCGAATTCACAAGAATCGCACGACGCGAAGCCGGCGACGAATCGCGCTCATCGCCGCTGGATCATTAAGGTAGACGGGTGGCGGAGCGGCAGATCGTCGGCGTCATCGGCGGCAGCGGACTGTACCAGATGCCGGGGCTCGAGAGGGTCCGCGAAGTCCGCGTGGCCACGCCGTTCGGCCGTCCGTCCGATGTCTTCGTCACGGGAACGCTCGACGGCGCGCGCATCATTTTTCTGCCCCGGCATGGCCGCGGCCACGTTGCGCTGCCCACCGAAGTCAACTTCCGCGCCAATATCTTCGCGATGAAAAAGCTCGGTGTCGAGCGCATTATCTCTGTCAGCGCCGTCGGCAGTCTGCAGGAGGAGATCGCGCCGGGCCACGTCGTCATCCCCGATCAGTTCATCGACCGCACGACGCAGCGGCCAAGCACGTTTTTCGGCCGCGGCATCGTCGCACACGTAAGTTTCGCCGATCCCGTTTGCGCCGAGCTTTGCGCGACGCTTACGCGCGCGGCGCGCGAGGAGCGCGCCAGCGTCCATCAGCGCGGGACGTATCTCTGCATGGAGGGGCCGCAGTTCTCCACGCGCGCGGAGTCGCGGCTTTACCGCACCTGGGGAGCCGACGTGATCGGCATGACCAATCTCCAGGAGGCGAAGCTCGCGCGCGAGGCGGAGATATGTTTCGGGACCGTCGCGCTGGCGACCGACTACGATTGCTGGAACGAAGCCGCGGGCGACGTCGACATCGAGCACGTGCTCGATGTGCTCAAGCAGAACGTGGATCTCGCGCAGCGCATCATCCGCCGTGCGGTGACGCGCCTGCCGGCCGAGCGCGCATGCGCCTGCGGCAGCGCGCTCGCGAATGCGATTATCACGGACCGCAAAAAAATCCCGGCGAAAACCGTTCGCGATCTCAAACCGATCATAGGAAAGTACATAAAATGAGCATACTCGTCGTCGGCACCGTGGCTTTCGATTCGATCGAAACACCCTCAGGCTCCGCCGAGCGCATCCTGGGCGGCTCGGCGTCCTATTTCGCCATGGGCGCGAGCTTCTTTGCGCCCGTGAGAATCGTCGGCGTCATCGGCAAGGATTTTCCCGATGAATATCTCAATCTGTTCCGCAGCCGCGGCATTGACCTTCAGGGCCTCAAGCGGGAAAGCGGCGACACTTTTCACTGGCGCGGGCGTTACCACGAAGATTTGAACGTGCGCGACACCATCGAGCTCCATCTGAACGTCCTCTCGGGCTTCGTCCCCGATCTGCCCGATTCCTATCGCGACGCGGAGTATGTCTTTTTGGGCAACATTGATCCCGACATGCAGCTGGAGGTTTTGCGGCAAATCCGGTGTCTTCGACTCGTCGCTTGTGATACAATGGACCACTGGATCAACAACAGCCTCGAGGCGCTGCGCCGGGTGCTCGGCAAAATCGAGATGCTGGTGGTGAACGATTCCGAGGCGCGGCTGCTTTCGGGGGAAAGCAATATCGTCCGCGCGGCGCGTGCGATCCTCAAAATGGGGCCGAAGACGGTCCTGATCAAGCGCGGTGAATACGGCGTACTCCAGTTTTCGGATTCTTCGATTTTCGCCGTGCCGGCCTATCCGCTGGAAGAGGTGTTCGATCCGACGGGCGCCGGCGATTCCTTCGCGGGCGGCCTGTTCGGCCAGCTCGCGCGCTCCGGCGATCCGGCCGAACGGGGGCTCCGCCGCGCCATCGTCTATGGCAGCATCGTCGCGTCATTCACGGTCGAAGACTTCGGCGTCGAGCGTCTCAAGACCCTGTCGCTCGAAGAAATTGAAGAGCGCTACCGCCGTTTTGTCGCGCTGACGGATTTTCATACATAAGCAGGCGAGGAAAGGCATCGCAAAAGAGCAAAAGAGGTAGATGGATTCACCCGGTAATCGTATTTTCCCCGTAGCCGTGAGCCTTTCGAAAGCCGCACCTTCTCAATCGCCGAAGGTAGAGCTCTCGGTTATCATTCCTGTTTACAACGAGGAAGCTAATATCGAGCCGCTCATCGACGAGGCCCGTGCCGCGCTCGACCCGACCGGCAAAAGTTATGAGATTGTGGTGGTCGACGACGGCAGCATCGACGGCACCTATCCGCTCATCCTGAGTCTCCACAAAAAGGAGCCGCGCCTGAAGGCGATCCGCCTCAAACGCAATTTCGGTCAGACCGCCGCCGTTGCCGCCGGCTTCGCCTACGCGGAAGGCGACACGATCGTCGCGATGGACGGTGACGGTCAGAACGACCCCAAAGACATTCCCGCGATGCTCGCGAAAATAGACGACGGTTACGATCTCGTCTGCGGCTGGCGCTCGCCCCGCCGCGACCCGATGTTCACGCGGCGGCTTCCCTCGCGCGTGGCAAACGGGCTCATCTCCTGGATGACCGGCGTCCGGCTGCACGACTACGGCTGCACGCTGAAGGCGCTCCGCGGCGAACTCGCAAAGGAGATGCGGCTCTACGGCGAGATGCATCGGTTTATCCCCGCGATCGCCTACGAGCGCGGCGCCAAGATCGTCGAGATGAAAGTTCATCACCGGCCGCGCCTTCGCGGTGAATCCAAATACGGCATCGCGCGCACGTTCCGCGTGCTGCTCGATCTGCTGACGGTAAAATTTCTCCTGAGCTACGCAACGCGGCCGCTGCACGTCTTCGGCCTTGTCGGCCTCCTCTGCGGCGGAATCGGTTTTCTGCTCGGCGTCTATCTCACGCTGGAAAAGCTCATCCATCAGGTCTCGATCGGCGCCCGGCCGCTGCTGCTCCTTGCGATTCTGTTGATCATGATCGGCTTTCAGTTCATCACGATGGGGCTGCTCGGGGAGATGCTAGCGCGCACGTATCACGAGTCGCAGGACAAGCCGATTTATGCCGTGAAGGAAATTTTGGACGGGAGGGACGCGGCATGAATATCGCCGTGGTGGGAACGGGATACGTCGGATTGGTCGCGGGAACCTGCTTTGCGGCGACCGGCAACGACGTCGTATGCGTCGATATCATCGCGGAGAAAATCGCGGCGCTCAAGGCGGGGAAGGTGCCGATCTACGAGCCCGGTCTCGAAGAGTTGGTGCATCGGAACTTGGAGGAGCAGCGCCTCTCGTTTACGATAGATCTTCCCGCGGCGGTGCGTCAGGCGGCGGTGATTTTCATCGCGGTCGGCACGCCGCAAGGCGAGGACGGCAGGGCCGATGTCCGCCAGGTGCTCGTTACCGCCGAAGGCGTTGCCCGGGCGATGAACGGTCCCAAGACCATCGTCAATAAGAGCACGTCGCCGGTCGGCACCGCACAAAAAATAAAAGAGGTCATGACGCCGCTCGCCAAACATCCTTTCGCGGTCGTCTCCAATCCGGAGTTCTTGAAGGAAGGCGCAGCCGTCGAAGACTTCATGAAACCCGACCGCGTCGTGCTCGGCAGCGATGATGCCGCCGCGCTCGAACAGATGAAAGAGCTTTATGAGCCGTTCGTCCGCACCGGCAATCCAATTCTCGTCATGGATGCGCGCAGCGCCGAGATGAGCAAATACGCCTCGAACGCGATGCTCGCGACCAAGATTTCGTTCATCAACGAAGTATCGAACCTCTGTGAAAAGATGGGCGCCGACGTCAACGAGGTGCGCCGCGCGATCGGTCTCGACCGGCGCATCGGCCCGCACTTCATCTTTCCCGGAGTCGGATACGGCGGATCGTGTTTTCCCAAGGACGTCCGCGCCGCGGTCGCCATGGGCGGGACCGAGCTCGAGCTGCCGCTGCTCCGCGCGGTGGAGAAAGTGAACGAGCGTCAAAAAAAAGTTTTGGTGGAAAAAGTAACGCGGCATTTCGGGAAAAGCCTCAAAGGCAAGACCTTCGCGCTGTGGGGCCTCGCGTTCAAGCCCCGCACCGACGACATGCGCGACGCACCGGCGATCGTCGTTGCCGAATCGCTCCTCAAGGCGGGCGCCGCGATTCACGCGCACGACCCCGAGGCGATGGGCGAAGCAAAGAAGATTTTCGGCGACCGCATCAGCTATTTTCGGCGCAACTACGACGCGCTAAAGGGCGCCGACGCGCTGATCATCGTCACCGAATGGAACGAGTTCCGCCGGCCGAACTTCGAGACGATCAAGCAGCTGCTGAAACAGCCGGTCATTTTCGACGGGCGCAATATCTACGATCCCGACGATCTGCGAAAAATGGGATTTACCTATTTTTCGATCGGAAGGCGGGATGGCTAGGGTCCTCATCACCGGCGGCGCCGGGTTCATCGGTTCGCATCTTTGCGAGAGCTTCCTAAGGCGCGGCGACCACGTCATTTGCATGGACAACGGCTCGACCGGCGCGCGCGAGAATGTCGCGGCGTTTTCCTCGAACCCGCACTTCCGTTTCATGGATCACAATGTCAGCAACTACATCGAAGTCGATGGGCCGCTCGACATGGTGCTCCATTTCGCGTCGCCGGCGAGCCCGGTGGACTATTTGGAGATGCCGATCCAGACCCTCAAAGTCGGATCGCTCGGGACGCACAATGCGCTCGGTCTCGCGAAAGATAAGGGCGCCGTCTTTCTCCTCGCGTCGACATCAGAGGTTTACGGCGATCCCCTCGTAAAGCCTCAGCGCGAGGATTATTGGGGCAACGTCAATCCCATCGGCCCGCGGGGTGTCTACGACGAGGCGAAGAGGTTTGCCGAGGCGATGACGATGGCGTATCACCGCTCGCACAAGCTGAACACGCGCATCGTGCGCATCTTCAACACCTACGGCCCGCGCATGCGCATGAAGGACGGCCGCGTCGTGCCGAACTTCATCACGCAGGCGCTGAAAAACAAGCCGATCACCGTCTACGGCAAAGGGGAGCAGACGCGGAGCTTCGGTTACATCGACGATCTCGTCCGCGGTCTGCATCGCCTGCTGGAGGTTGAGCACCACCTGCCGGTGAATCTCGGCAACCCGCACGAGATGACGGTGCTCGAATTCGCAAAAAAAATCATCGGGCTCATCGGCTCGAATAGCGAGATCGTTTATCAGCCGTTGCCGCAGGACGACCCGCAAGTGCGCCAGCCGGACATTACCAAGGCGCGGCAGCTCCTCGGATGGGAGCCGCAGATCCATGTCGATGAGGGATTAAAGCGGACGAT
>DATFWH010000369.1:0-3201 GCA_035259465.1 Binatia bacterium | reverse complement strand
GTCGTCCATGTCGATGCCGTCCTCCGTCGGATGGACGAAGAGCAAAAGATCGAGCGCCTGCGCCGCCTCGAAGAAGGGCTCGAAGGCGGCGTCGTCGAGCTGCTTCTCGCCGACGGCCGTGCCGATCTCGAGCCCTTTGAGGCCGATTCGTTTGGCGTGCTCGGCGACGGCGATCGCTTCGCGGACGTCCTGCAGCGGCGCGCTGCCGAAGCCGACGAAGCGGTCGGGGTTTTGCGCGGCGACGGCGCGGATCGCCTCGTTCTGCAGGCGCGAAAAATAACCCGCCGCAGCGGCGTCGTCCCAATAAAACAGCATGATCGGCGAGGGCGAGAGCGCCTGCAGATCGATCTGCATGCGGTCGAGCTCGCCGAGCCGCACGGCGGCGTCGTACATGGCGGCCGTGAGGTTGGCGCGCGTGCCGCCGCCCGACTTGATCGTCAGCCGGCCGCCGGTGAGCTCGGCGACGGGCGCTTTATCGCGGAATTTCCCCGCGCCCTGAAACGCCTGGACGGGGAAAAAATGCGAGTGGAGGTCGATGTTCATGCGCCCTGCTTACGCGCGCCGGAGATTGGCTTGGAAAAAATCCAGCGTCCTCGTCCACGCTTCCTTCGCGGCCTCGGGATGATAGCGCTCGGCGTTGCTGTCGGTATGAAAGCCGTGCTGCGCGCCGGGATAGATCTTGTACGTGTACGATTTGCCGTACTTCTTCATCGCCTCGACCGTGCCGGGAATATCCTGGTTAACGCCGGGATCTTTCTCGCCGTAGTGCGCGAGCACCGGCGCCTCGATCGTTTTCACGCGGTCGAGCGGCTGCGGGCTCCGCCCGTAAAAGACGACCACCGCGGAGAGACCGCGCACCTCGGTCGCCGACGAGAAGGTCATCTCGCCACCCCAGCAGAACCCGACCGTCCCGAGACGGTCGCCGCGCACGTACGAGAGCGAGCGGAGATAATCGCAGGCCGCGGCCGCATCTTCGGCGACGTTTTGCCACGGCGCGAGCTCGCGGATGTTGCCCAGGCCTTCGCCCTTGGGGTTCACCTTGGCGGTGCCGCCGCGGCGTGAGAGAAAATCGACGGCGAGCCCGGCGTAACCGGCGCGCGCGAGCCTGCGCGCGACGTCGCGCGTATAGTCGTTGAGGCCTTGATTAGCATGCGTGATGACAACGGCGGGATTTTTTCCCGACGCCGGGTGCGCGAGATAGCCCGCAATCATGCCGGCTTTGCCTTTGAATTCTACGTTTGCAGTGACGGGCCGGCCCTCGCTCTGCGCGCCGGCGCGGTCGCCTCCGCCCGCCGCGCAGCCGAACAGCGCGCCGGCCGCGGCGACGCCGCCGGCGATGCGCACGCTTTTCATCACGAACTCGCGGCGGCTGATTCTGCCGTCGCGATAATCCTGAATCAGCGCTTTCAGTTGCTCGCTCACTGTTTTCCTCCGAGTATGGATCGCCGGTTCACGGATCTCATTGCGCTACCCTCGTCTTAGAATCGGCATTAAAATAGGCATATCGCGGCGCGCGGTCAATACGTATTCCGTAGCGATGAACTGGCGGTGTATGAGCGCGCCGGTGAATGCGGTTCTGGCGATTGATCTTTAGTGGGCGATGGCCTAGAATCAAACGCGATAGAATTCTTCCTCGTTTGACAGCAGGACAAGCCCCGCGGACTTCTATCGGCTTCGGGGCTTTTTTATTTCGCAAACCAAGCACAGGAGGACACGCCATGACCGGACGCGAAGTCATCAAGGAAAACGAGGCGGTCTTGCGCGGCATCGTGCGCAGCATCGATAAAAACCTCGACTACGCGACGGTCGAGGGCGCACACGCCGAGACGCCGCGATTCACCGTGCAGCTCTCGCTGCGCGGACGCCGCGCGACGGTATCGCTCGCGCTCGATGATCTCATCGCGGCGGCGCAGGACGTCGTCAGGCGGAACGCCATTCGCCAGAAGATAAAAAGCGTGCACGATCACATGATGGATACTCATGTCGTGGACGTCATGGGCAACAAAACGGCGCGCATGCTGAAGGAATCGGCGGCGAGCCAGGAGGCCTTCCAGAAGCCCAACTTCAACCGCCGCTCGCCGCGGCGCTGAACGCAAGCCTCATCGCGCAATAAAAAAGGCCCGGATCTCTCGATCCGGGCCTTTTTTGGTCAAGTGGTCCAGTAGTGGTCTAGGAACGGCCGCCGGGGCCGCCGCGGTCACCCCATTCGCGCAGAGTCCAGCCGGGCCGCTGGCGTGCACAGAACTGCCGGTCGGCGTCGATCGGCCGGCGCGTCCCTTCGAGATCGGCCGTCACGGTGAAGCAGTGCTCGCGGCCGCGTAGCCGGTAGCCTTCCGCGGGCTGCATCTGGATCTCGTTCACGCCGGGCCGCAGCGTATAGCGCGCCCGCGCTACGAGATCGTTGCCCTCGCGGATTTCAATTTGAGTATCGCAAGAGCGGTCGCCGTCGAGGCGGAGCCTGACGATCCAATTCCGCACACGCTGGCCTTGCACGACGGGGTCCGGCGACATATCGAGATCTTGAATCGCAAGCCGGTCGCCCCGGCGGCAGCCGCCGCGGCCGTAAGGCTGCGCGCCGACATCCGCCGCGAAGCCGATCAGCATCAGCGCGGCGAGCGCGCCGAGGAAAGTTGTTTTGAACCAACCCATAGATTGCCTCCTTGTCGCTGCAGGTTTACGGGCCTCAGTGAGCTAGCGCTTTTTCGGCCTCCTGCGGCAGTTCGTCGAATCGATTTTTGCCGGCATATTCCGACACCTCCTAACGACAATAGTGATAACGGCAATAGTCGCCACGGCCGTAATACCCTCCGCGGTCCACCCAGATGCAGCCCGCGAGCGACCCCAAGAGAGCAAACGTTAGAAGCGCAGTCGCTAGCTTTTTGGCTTTTGCCATCGTCCTTCACCCCCTTTCACCTGTTTAGACGAACGTCACGGCAAAACAGTTAAACGCTGTAAAATAAGCCGATTAGGGCAGCATAAATATAAAAAAGGCCCGAGCCGGGGGCTCGGGCCTTGCCGCAGTATCTATAAAAACTTTTAGCTAACAGTTTCGGTAGTAGCGGCAGTCGCGGTACCGGTATTCGCCGGGGCCATGAAATACAACTGGGCTTTGAAACGAAACGAGCGGGTACGGCCCCCGCACTTCGTAATAGCAGCCGGCGAGTGAGGTCCCCAGAAGCACCAGAATGGAACCTGCGAAGA
>DATFWH010000368.1:0-10185 GCA_035259465.1 Binatia bacterium | reverse complement strand
GGTTAGCGAAATAGGCCCACTCGGGATGGTATTCGACGAACTTCACGCCTTTGAGGGGCGCGGCGATTTTCTGCCAGCGCCCGATCCAGTCGTCAAGCTCGGCGAGATACGCTTTGAGGTTGCGCTCGAACAGCGCCTGGTGCTGGGGAAAATTCCGCGAAAGCCCCGCGGCGATATTCTGCGCCACCGTCTTCGCCCGCACGGGATCGAGCAGATAGTGCGGGTTGCCCTTTGGATGCAAATCTCCCTCGGCGCGGTCGAGACGCGCCGGCGCGTCGACGACCGGTATGCCGACCGAGCAGTCGATGTAGCCCGGCTGGCCGGGCATAAGCTTCGGATTGCTCGCGACTTCGAGCAGCGCCGGAAGCCACGAGTGCTCGTCGTCCAGTCCGGTGAGGATGAGCACGTTGGCGCGATTGAGCTTCGGCACGAAGCTCGGCTTCACCGGAACGCCGTGCGGATCCTCGACCCCCGTCGCGAGGCTTTCGACGCTCACCTGCTCTTTGCCGATCTGTTTGGTGATGTCGGCGAGCGCCGGCCACGTGGCGATCGCGCGGATCGACTGCGCGAGCGCCGCGCGCGGCGAAACTACCGCCAGCAGGACTGAGAACAAGGCGGTGATAAACATTTTATCTTTCATTAATGGCTTCATGTTAACTCCTCGTTGATGTTTTAACGCCCGACAAAGCCGTGCGTATGCGCGCCGATGACGGTCGTCCACTGGAGAAAGAACTGATTGCCGCCGTCGTCTTTATCCTCGCGGACATGATCGTCGGCGTGCGTATATTGGAAACGAAGGCGGTTGAACTCGCTGATGTTCCAGGTGAGGAACGGCGAATAGCCGATCGTTTTCTTTCCCGGGCTCGAGAGGCCCGGCGCGTAGTCGAAGAGAAATCCCGTCGACCATCTCTTGTTGAGCTTGAGCTCCGCGTAGCTGTAGCCGCCCACGGCCGTGCGCCGCTGCGCCACATCGTCGGCGAAGAGCCGCTCGTTGTTCACGTAGAGCTCGGAGCCGAGCGTGAACCCCTGGTAAACGGTGCTGCTGAGCGGCTGGTAGCGGTAGGTCAGATCGACGCCGCCGAGATAGCGCGGACCGCCGGAGGAATCGTGTTTCAACCGCACGCTCGGCGTGTAAGCGAAGCTGGTTCCGAGCTCCACGCTGTTATTGTCGTTGAGGTCCAAATAGCTGTTGAGGCGGCTGAGATAGGTGAAGCGGCTCCAGGCGCGGTTTTTGCCGTTGCTGGTGCGGTCGTTGTCCTCGCCGATTTTATTCATGCCGCCCATCGTGGCACGCAGGAAGAACGGCGTGGGAAAAAGATAGTTCACTTCCACACCGTCGGCCTGGCTCTCGCCGCCGACGAAACGATCGATAGAGAGCGGCTCGTTGACGAACGGCAGCTCGTGCTCGTGCGTCTTCGGAAAGCGGCCGAAGTCGGCGAGGAAACGGCCGCCTTTGGCGGTTAAATTCCACGGCAGCGAGGTGGTGACAGCGGCCGCTTCGTCGACCTCGACGCCGTCTTTGGTGCCGTTGATAAACGCGTACATGCGCGCGAACGGGTCGACCGACGCGGCGAGCCCGACCTCGGCGCTGCGGAAATCGAAATTGCCGCCGCTCTTGCTGCGGTGCTGGACGTTGGCGTCGAGCACCGCGCCGATGGCGGGGTTCAACGCCGACGCCGCGCTCTGCACGGCCTGGACCGATTTTTCCACCTGCCCCAACCGCGAGGACGTCGATGACTCGACCTCGTCGATCTTCTCCGAGGCGGCCGCTTTTTCCTTTTCCAGCTGCTCGATGCGCGCGAGCGCGTCTTTAAGCTGCCGCTGGATATCGGCGAGGGAATTCTTGAGAGACTGAAGGACATCCTCCTGCGCGCGCGCCGGGTCCGCCAGCAGCGTAACGACCAGCAATACCGCGCACGACGAAACGGTCCGCGCCGCATCGCGAAATGCGCTCATACTCACCCTCCGGGTAAAGGTCTTCCCCTCCCTCGAATGGCGGGAGGGAAAAGACAGCCGAGATTTTTCTGTCTAGGGAATACTAGAGAACGACGAGTGACGGAGGGGCGCGGATCGAGTGAAAATCGAAAGCGATGCGGCTGATGAGCCGCGGCTGTTCCTGATGGACGACGGTGGGCTGGAACGACGGCAAGAAGTCCGCCGGCTGTGGCAACGCTATCGCGCAGGTCCGAGCGCCCTGATAGCAGCTGCACTCCTGCGCGAGCTGCGGCGTGGCGGTGAAAGCGTGGATATGAAATGGGAGCGCCAGTAAAGTGAACAGCAGGACCGCGGCGGTCCAATGCCGCGTTCCGGTCGCTTTCGCTGTCACGGCGGAGGTCACGAGCATCAATTATGCGCCGACCCTAAATCTTGTCAAGGCGCCCCGGTTGACACGTTTTTAAAGAACGTGCTACGTAACTATAGGATATGTCGAAAGTCTCGCGCTTCGGCGTCTCGTTGGAAGACGACCTGCTCCGCTCCTTCGACCGGAGTATCGCGGAGATGGGCTACGCCAACCGCTCGGAGGCTATTCGCGATCTGATCCGCGATCATCTGATTCAGAAAAAGGTGAGCCGGGGCGACGGGGACGTGGTCGGCGTAGTGACGCTGGTCTACGATCACCGGACGCATCACTTAGGGGATATTCTGGCGGACATGCAGCACAGGGCGAAGGTTTCGATCAACGCGAGCCTGCACATTCACCTCGACGAGCACAATTGCCTCGAGGCGATCGTGATCCGCGGCGGCGCGGCGAAGGTCCACGAAGTCGCCGCCAAGCTAATCTCGACGAAAGGTGTCGAGAACGGCAAGCTCGTGACCACCGCCGTGGAAGCGCACCACTAAATTTTTTGTCATTGGGTAACACTAATTTAAAGATAGTGCTACCGGAACGGCAACAGAAAAAATATGGAAACCCATGGATTCGCAACCCTGCTCTTCACGACGCTTCTGCTCGGTCTCGCACACGGCATCGACTGGGACCACATCGCCGCGATCACCGATATCACAGGCACGGTCGACGAGTGGCGCCCGGGCTTTTACCTCGCCTCTTTATATGCTTTGGGTCACGCGCTCGTCGTCGTGATCCTGGGCGTCGTCGCTATTCTCGCCGGACTCGCTCTGCCCGATTGGGTGGATGACATCATGGCGCCGGCGGTCGGCATTACGCTGATTTTTCTCGCCGTGTGGATCGTTTATTCGCTTTTCCATCATCACCACGACTTCAAGCTTCGAAGCCGCTGGATGCTTATCTTCGACAGCATTAGCGCAACGGCGATCTGGATAAAGCACCGCCTCGCGGGCAATCCTCGACCCTTCACACTCAAGCGGACCGCCGTTTACGGGCCGCGCGCCGCGTTCGGCATCGGCATGCTCCACGGCATCGGCGCTGAGACGGCGACGCAGGCGCTTCTATTCCTCGCCGTCGCCGGCATGGGCGGAAAGTTTCTCGGCACGCTGATGCTTTGCACGTTCGTGATCGGGCTCGTCATATCGAACTCGCTCATTGCGATGGCGACGCTCTCGGGCTTTCGCCTGGCGAGCAGCAACATCATGGTGCTGCGCGTCGTCGGCGGCTGCGTCGCGCTTTTCAGTCTCATCATCGGGATCGTCTTCATCATGGGGCACGAGTCCGCGCTGCCGAAGATTATCGAATGGACACCGTCTCTGTGAACCGGGGGCTGGCTTTCGCTGCGTTGCTGTGCGCAGTCGTTTGTTGCGGCAGCGAGGTTTTCGCCGGACGGCCGCTCGTCGTCGACGACGCACACCCGGTGGAAGAAGGGAACGTGCAGCTTGTCTGGGGTTTCATCCATACCGTGCCGGAAAAAGGCGGCCGCGATCAGCAATTGCCGGCCATTTCGGCGTCTTACGGCGCCTATAAAAATCTCGAGACCGGCCTGACGATCCAGCGGACCGACACGGACCTCAAGGGCGAGTCGCCTGTGCGCGGCTTTCAAGATCTACACCTGTTCAGCAAGTACAAATTCGTCGAGGAAGACGAAAAGGGATATGTTCCGGCCATGACTTTCACTTTCGATCTTAAAATTCCGACGGCGAACAGCCACGAGGGCTTGACCACGGGCAGATTCGACGAGGGGTTTCTCTTGATCGCGACGAAACATTTTTTTCCAGCGGCCATCGACCTCAATCTCGGATATACCGTCGTCGGGAGGCGGAAGGGAGAAGCGCTGGAGAATCAGTTCTTCGGCGGCGTCGCGCTCCGCTACGGCATCAACGAGCACTGGCGCCTGGTCGGCGACATTTACGGCTTGACGCGGCCGGCGCGCGGCGAGAATGCCCAGGGCAATTTCCAGCTCGGCGTCCGCTATCACTTCGGCGAGTTCACCATGTTCGATACCGCCGTCGGAAGAAGCCTGCTGTCGTCCGGCAATCGCTTTCAGGTGACGTGCGGCGTCACCTGGTCGGCACCGGTCAAGTTCTGAAGTTTGACAACCACTAAACGCGCGGGTACCATTCACTCAAATGGCGCCGCCCGCGTACCGACGCGCGAACCGTCCGGTTTACCTCGCCGTAGCGGCGTTGTTCGTTTCTTTCCTCGCCTATTCCGCGCCGCACCAGGTCCATCACATTTTCGAGCATTCGCATGCCGCGCGCCCGGCGCCGTGCCAGGCTTTCGCCGTCGCCAAGAACTGCCATCTCGCCGTCGCGGCGATGCCGGTTTTTTCTTTCGCGCAAGCGATCCCTCGACGGCTCGCTCCGGCCGCGGCGTTTTCTGTTTCACAGAGCTTCGTCTCGCCCACTTCCGCCAGAGCGCCCCCTCTCGCGTAACCCGTACTTAAGAAATTTCTCGGCCGATCGGAATGCGGGCGCCGTGCGCCCGGGCAAATTTCGGCTCGGTCTTTCACGGGAACGCGATTCTCGCGTGTAGTGATTATTTAAACTGGAGAGAACATGAAGGTTTTCTCGCTGGTGTTTTTCATAACTTTTCTGCCGGTCGGCGCGGTGCACGCGCACGACGGCTGGATCGAGGTCGCGCCGTCCATCGTCGAAAAGGGCCAGCCGGTCACGATCGCGCTGATGCACGGGAACCATTCGAACGAGCATCGGAGCTACCGGCTGGCCGGCAAGTGGGACCCGGAGTTTACGAAAGTCTCGGTGGTTTCCCCCTCCGGCAAGACGACGGCGGTGGAAATTGTCGACCTCGGCGAAGATCCGGAAAAAACAGGCCCGAAGGGGCCGAAGGGATTTCACATCGCACAATTCGTCGCCGATGAAGAGGGCGTCCATACCGTGGTCGCGCGCCAGGAGCGCGACCTCCAGCGCGGCGACGGTCCGCGCTTTCGCGGCGTGCGCTTCGCGCGCAGCGCCTTCGCGGCGCTCGCGTTGCCGACGGTCGCCGAGGCGCAGAAAATCAAGGCAGGCGCGCCGCAGGCGCGCGGCGGGGACGATCTGGAGATTGTTCCGGTCGACAACGGCGCCGGCGCCGTTCGCGGCGCACCCGTCACTTTGCAGGTCCGCTACAAAGGCAAGCCTGCGGAGGGCAAAGTCGTTTCGATCGTGCCGAAACTCGCCGGCGCCGGCGCGGCGCAGGACGTCACGACCGACGCGCTGGGGCGCGTCACCTTCGCCCCCCCGGCGGCGGACTTCTATCTCGCGCGCGTCAAGTTCGACGAGAAGAGCGAGCGCGGCGACTTGAATTCCTTCGAGGCCACGTATGTCTTTCAAGTCTTTAATCGCCGCTAGCGCGATCGTCCTCGCGTCGGCGCTGGCGCCTGCGCCGCTCCGCGCGCACGCCTATCCGATGCTCGTCGTGCCCGCGGACGGCGCGGTGCTGCGCGAGTCTCCGCGCGAGATTCGGATCCAATTCACCGAGGGCATCGAGCTCGAGTTCAGCCGCATCGACGTGAAGAATGCGGC
Source organism: Binatia bacterium (assembly GCA_035259465.1). Lineage (GTDB taxonomy): Bacteria > Desulfobacterota > Binatia > UBA9968 > UBA9968 > JAJPJQ01. The sequence continues at coordinate 4,311 of DATFWH010000368.1, read as the reverse complement.
GGGCGAGAAAGTGAGCGCCGGCAATCTCCGGAAGATCGCCGACGACACCGTCGCTGTCGCGGTGAAGGCGCTCGGTCCGGGGACGTACCGGATCGAATGGCAGGTGCTCTCGGTCGACACGCACGTGACCGACGGCGTGCTCCGCTTCACGATCTCCGGCGGAAAATAAAAATGTTCGCTCTCGAAGGCCTGGCCTCAGCCGCGCTGTATCTCATGTCCGCGCTCGTCCTCGGGTCGCTCGCGACCGCCGCGCTCGTTCTGCCGCCGGGCGAAACTCCGCTGCGGGAAAGACTTCTGTCGTTCGCGGCGATTTTCACCGCGGCTTTTCTTCTGATCGCCGCCGCCGCGCTCATCGTTCAAGGCGCGAAGCTCTCCGGCGGCGCGCCGCCGTCGCTCGACATTCTCAGCCGCTACCTGCTCAAAACCCAGAGCGGCAACGTCTGGCTCTGGCGCGAGCTCTACGGCGCGCTGCTGCTCGCGCTGCTCGTCTCGTTTAAGAAGACCGGCCTCTCGGAGCGCGCCGGCCGCTGGATGGTGCTCGCCGCGATGCCGCTCGCGGCGAGCCGCAGCCTGACGAGCCACGCGGCCGCCGCGCGGGAATATCCCCTCGCGGCGATCGGCTGCGACGCCGTCCACTTGACCGTCGCGGCGCTCTGGGCCGGCGGCCTGCCGCTGCTCTGCTGGTCGCTCTGGCGCGGCAGCCGGCTCGATACGCCGCCCGGCTGGACCGGCAATTTGGTGGCGCGGTTTTCCCGGCTCGCGTTTTGGAGCGTCGCCCTGCTCGTCGCCACCGGAATCTATCAAAGCTGGATTCAGCTCGGGACTTGGAGCGCGCTTCTGGAGACGGCCTACGGCCGCATCCTTTTGGTGAAACTCGGCTTGTTTTTGATGATGCTCGGCTTCGGCGCGCTGAACCGCCTCTTTACGCTGCCCGATCTCGTCGCCGCGCCGCACCCGGCGCCTTTCCCGCGCGACGCGTTTCAGCGCATCGGCGCCGAAGCGGCGCTTGCCGTCGTCGTCTTCGTCGTCACCGGCTTTCTCACGATCCTGCCGCCGGGCGCGCACAGCGGCCATCAGTTCGCCGCGGCGCGCAGGCCGGGGGCGCTCCAGCCGGCGGACGGCGCGGCGATCAAAATCCTGTCGCCGCGCGAGGGCGAAACGTTCCGCAGCGACGAAGTGCCGATCACTTTCCGTCTCACACCCGGGCGCCGCGGGGTGCACGCGCACGCCTACGTCGACGGCGAGCTGATGGGTATGTTCGAGACCGACAGCGGCACGCTCACGGGGATAACGCCGGGGCATCATAGGCTGGAGCTCCGCGTGGTAGCCGAAGACCATCGGACAGAGCTCGACGCTAGCGATGCCGTTCATTTTGTGGTGAAGTAAGCCCATGCGCGCGCGCTCGATCGCATTGTTCGTCGCTGCTCTGGTTGTTCTCTCGATCCTGCCGGTTGCTTTCTGGAGCGTCCGGCCCGTCGCCGACGGCGACGCCGCGGAATTTACCCGGCGCTATCTCGCCGCGCTCTACGCGCGCGATTATGCCAGGGTTTATTCGTGGCTCTCGACCGAAGATCGCAAGGCGAAAAGCCGCGCCGAATACCTGACCGAAAACCCGTCGTTTTCCGGCCCCGCGCTCGAGGTCGCGCGCGGCCTCGCGCGCATGATCGAGCTCAAGGATGTGCGCGCCGACGTCAACGGCGACCGCGCGACGGTGCGCTTCGCTTTTCGCGCCCCCGACGCGAATAATCAGAACGTGCAGCGCATAGCGCAGGAGTTCGACTCCGGCCGGCTGGAAAAGCTTTCGGTAGCCGATCGCCGCGCGATCGAGCGCGAGTTCGAGAATTTGCGCGGGCGAAACGCTCTGCCGATGATCGAGGGCGAGGACAGGGTCGATCTCGTAAAGGAACGCGACGGCTGGCGCGTCGTGACCAATACCGCCGGGGCGATTCGCGTGCGCTTCAGCGGCGAAGTGAAAGAGGGTCTCGCGTGGGACTTTCGCCCGCTGAAAGAAATCGTGCTCGCACGGCCGGGCGAGACGCTGCAGGTCATTTACACCGCGACGAACCGAAGCGGACGCATTATCACCGGCAAGGCGCGCCACGTCGACGATCCCGCCGACGCGGAAAAATATCTGGAAATCGTCCAGTGCTTCTGCTTCATCCGCGAGACGCTCGGGCCGGGCGAGACGAAGGAGTTTCCGCTGGTGTTTCGCGTCACCGGCGCGGTGCCCGCGTCGATAAAAGAATTTCATCTGACATACCAGTTTTATCCGATCGAGAAGTTTCCCAAAGGATGACGCACCGAGGCCTCTATTATATTATCCCGGCGTTGCTCGTGGTCCTTCTGTTGGGCGGGCTTCTGGTCGCGCGCGGAAAGAGAGCGGAATCCGACGCGCCGCCGCTCGAAGGCCTGCGCAAATTCGGCACGGTCCCCGATTTCATGCTGATCGAACGAAGCGGGAGAACGCTCACCCTGACGAATCTGCGGGGAAAAATTTGGCTCGCGGATTTTATTTATACCGCGTGCAAGGACACCTGCCCGCTCGAGAGCGCCTCGATGGCGCAGCTGCAAAACGATCTCGCGAGCGAGGGCTTCAGATTGGTGTCATTTTCCGTCGATCCCGAGCGGGACACTCCCGCGGTGCTCTCGCGCTATGCGGATCTCTTTCACGCGGATCCCGCGCGGTGGTTCTTTTTGACCGGCAACAAAAACGAAGTTTATCGACTGGTTCAAGAAGGCTTCCATCTGAGCGCGATTCCGATAGACGATTCCGCGCACGTTGAGGGCGAGGTGTTCCACGACGCGCATTTCATTTTAGTCGACGGCTCGGCGCAAATCCGCGGATACTACGAAAGCAATGATCCCGCCGCTCTTAAGCGGCTGGCGGCGGACGCGAAAAAGCTGCTGGCCGGGAACGGATAAATATGGCGAAATCCGCGCGAAAAAAAATACCTTACGGGCAGGCGATGAAAGAACCGCTGCGGAGCGCGCCCGGCTGGCCGCTCCTGGCGATCGCGCTCGCCGGCATGGCGCTGACGGCGTATCTGACGGTTTCCGCATGGCGCGGCCAGGCGGTCGCCGGATGCGCGGCCGGGAGCGTTTGCGACGCCGTCCTCGGGAGCGAGTGGGCGAAGCTCTTCGGCCTGCCGACGTCGTTCTGGGGATTTTTGACATACGCGGCGGTCGCTTCGATCGCTTTCATCAAGCGCGCCTGGCTGCACTGGAAAGCCGCGTTCGTCGTGGCGTTTTTCGGCTTGCTCTACAGCGTATATCTTACGAGCATCTCGCTGCTCGTGCTCCATGCCGCGTGTCCGTACTGCCTCACTTCGCTCGGGTTAATGGCGGCGATCTTCGCGCTGACGATTTATCAGCGGCCCTCGGACATGCCCCGTTTTTCGTGGACTCCCTGGATTCTGACGACGCTTTCCGGCGCGGCCGTCGTCATCCTGCTGCTCCACCTTAACTACACCGGAGTCTTCGAAACCAAATCGACCTCCGACCCGAAGCTCGCCGCGCTCGCCGATCATCTCACCGCGATGAACGCGAAATTCTACGGCGCGTCCTGGTGCCCGCATTGCAAGGATCAGAAGCGCATGTTCGGCACGGCCGCCGACCGCCTGCCCTACGTCGAATGCAGCCCGGATGGGCCGCGCGGACCCGAAGCGCCGGTCTGCCGCCAGATGCAGATCGTCGGCTATCCCACTTGGATTATCAACGGCCGGCGCTACGAAGGCGTCTTGGGACCTGAAGAATTGTCGCGCTTGAGCGGATTCACACTGCGCTGATAGACGACCTCAGGAAAAATCCGATGAAGGTTGCGACTGCGGCTGCGATTATTTCGATGCTAATACCTGCGGTTCCGGTTCCGGCCGCGGAACACAACATGTCGGGCATGGATATGCCGACGGCTCCGGCGCAGAAATCCGCCGGCGTCAATCTACAGCCGGCCGAAGGCGCGAGCGTCAAGATCGTCACGCCGAAAAACGGCCAGGAATTCAAAGGCGATCAGGTTCCGCTGGAATTCAAGATGAACAAAGGAAAACGCGGCAACCACGTTCACGCTTACGTGGACGGCGAGCCGATGGGGATGTTCTCCAGCGAGAAGGGAACGCTGACGGGAATCAAGCCCGGCAAACACACGCTCGAGCTTAGAGTCGTCACTAACGATCACCTGACGGAGCTGAACGCCACCGACCGCACGAGCTTCGTCGTAAAGTAATCCTGGGATTCAATCGCCGGCGAACTCGACGCGATTCTTGCCGGCGCCTTTCGCCTTGTAGAGCGCGAGATCCGCATCCTGAACCACGCTCG
>DATFWH010000367.1:0-2797 GCA_035259465.1 Binatia bacterium | reverse complement strand
CGGCGCAGATCGCCGCGCTGGAGAAAGCGTTTCCGGCATCTTCGTAAGAGCTCTCGCGGGTATGCCTCTCAGGGCCGCTGCGATAGGACTCTGCTACGCTCGAACGAGCCTACGCGAAATCTTTCGTAATCGGACGCATCGGCCCTTCGAGGCACACCCGCTCAGCCATCTGTTTCTCCCCCTTACGAAGGGGGAGATTAAGAGGGGGTGAATTTCCCGCCGCGCTTTTAGTGCGATTCTAAGACCAGCCGCGCGATCTCGTCGTGGCGCGCGAACCACACGCCGGAAAAACCGCTCATGTAGCGGAGAATCTCGGCCAGCATCGCCGACATCATCGGCCGGCCGCCGAAGTGCGCGTGCACGGTCAAATTGATCACGGCCGGCGCCTCGCCGCGATACAGAAAATCGAAGGTGTCTTTGTAGACCTGGTAGAAATCGCGCGGGCTGCCGCGCAGCACGCGGTTGTCGGTGAAGTCGCTGTGCGCGATCGCGACCAGCGGCCCTTTGTCAGTTTGCAGCACGTACGGGAGATCGGCGTCGTTGTAGTCGCCGTGCCAGACGAAGCCTTCTTCGGCGATAAATTCCGCCGTGTGCTCGGTCGGCGCGGCGACCGGGCTGAACCAGCCCGCCGGCTTCGCGCCGGTGATATTTTTGAGAATGCGGGCGCAGCGGCGGATCACGTCGCGCTCTTCGTTCGGCTCGAGATAGGGAAGGATCAGGTCCTGCGTGTACGAGTGGCAGGCGAGCTCGTGGCCTTTTTCGTGCAGGGCTTTCGCGGCTTCGGGAAAATCCTCGGCGGCTTTGCCGCTGATACAGACCGTCCCACGCACGGCGAATTCGTCGAGCACGCGCATGATGCGCCAGATGCCGGTCTTGCCGCCGTAGCGCGCCCACGAGATGCCGAGCAGATCGCGCGTGCCGGGCTTGAGCGCGGTCGTCATCGGCGAGTAGGGCGGCGCCTTGCCCTCGGAGAAGCTCTCGAACATCACCGTGACGAGCACGGCGATACGGGCGCCGTTCGGCAAGGACAAGTTTCGGGTTTCGAGTTTCGGGTTTCGCGCCATGAAAGTTTTAGGTCGTGGACTCAAGAGCTGTCTTGCCCTCACCCTCTCCCTCTCCCATTAGGGAGAGGGAACCCTCTCTGCGCTGTTTCACCCTCTCCCCACGGGAGAGGGATGGGGTGAGGGGAAACTATTTCAGCTCCGTCCGCCATAGCTCGGCGATGCGGTCGAGCTCTTCCTTGGACAATTTGATATTCGCGGCCGCCGCGTTCTCGCGCACCTGCTGCGGGTTGCGCCCGCCGGGGATGACGGTGCCGACCGCCGGATGCGCGAAGCAAAACGCGATCGCCGCCTGCGCCAGCGAGCGCCCCGGCTTGGCGAGGAAGCGCAGCTTCTCGACCTTGTCGAGCTGCTTTTTGAACACGTCGCCCGCGAAGTTCCGCGCGCGCACGTCCTCGCCCTGAAAGCGCTGCTGGTCTTCCGGCTTGAGCTTGCCGGTCAAAAGGCCGCGCCGGAGCGGCACGCGCACGACGATGCCGACGTTGGCTTTCTTTGCCGCATCGAAAACTTTCTCGCCCGCCGATTGGTCGAGCAGGTTGTATTCCAGCTGCACCGTCTCGGCCTTGCCCTCGATCGCCGCCAGCGCCTCTCCGACGCTGTTGATCGAGACGCCGTAGTGGCGGATCTTGCCTTCTTTCTTTCTTTTATCGAGCAGCTCCCAGATATCGCCGCGCTTCATGACATCGACGGTCGGGTTGTGCAGCTGGTAGAGATCGACCGCGTCGGTCTGCAGCCGCTTTAGGCTCTCGTGCATCACGCCGTCGATGTAGTCGACGGCGAAATTGCGCTTGCCTTTGTCCGGGCCGACCATGACGTTGCCGCCCTTGGTCGCGAGGATGACTTTGTCGCGCTTTCCTTTGAGCGCTTTCCCGAGCAGCGACTCGGAATAGCCGGCGCCGTAGGCGTCGGACGTGTCGATCAAGTTGACGCCCAATTCGAGCGCGGTGTCGATCGCGGCGAGCGATTCTTCGTCCTTCATCGGCCCGAAATGGCCCGCGTGCACCATCGTGCCGAGGCCGATGACGCTCGCCTTGAGGCCGGTTTTTCCCAGCGTGCGATATTCCATAAGTCCTCCGAATCAACTTTTTCTTTTCCTGGAATTCGGCGATAATTGCAACCCACCAAGAGCACGTCACATGGGCTACGTCGACCATAGACTGCAACCAGGGGAGCGGATTATCTACCGTACAAAGACACACCCGGTCATCTTTCTTTGGCCGGTTTCGTTGACCGTGATCTCTCTCGCGGGATTCCTCGCCGGGCGTGAAAACCTCGGCGAGATTTCGGGGGGATTCGCGGCACTGCTAGCGGTTGGTGATATTTTGGTGTGGCAGTTGTCGGACCTTGCCGTGACGAATAGGAGGGTCATAGGAAAATTCTTTGTTCGCTCCACGCATTTCGACGAGGTGACTCTCGTCGACTTGCGCACGCTTGAGTTCGAGCCAGGGATTTTAAGCGCTCTCTTCGATTACGGGACAATTTTCATTACAGATGTGCAAGGCAACGATCACTATTTTTCTGGTATCTCGGGGGAGTTCTATCAGCAGATCCAAGCGCGTGTTGAGCGCAACCAAAGAATCCTAAAGTGACGCTTCGTCCGCCGCGCCGGGCACAACCGTCGCGCGCGGCTCGAGGCGTCTATGCAGAAATCCGCCCGCGGCTGCGAATGAAATAAACAGCAAGCCCGCGGCGGCGAAGGAGACCTGAAAGCCGTAAGTCTCCGCGAGCCAGCCCAT
>DATFWH010000366.1:0-11805 GCA_035259465.1 Binatia bacterium | reverse complement strand
TTCCCTTCCGCGATCCTGAATCGCTGCACCATCTGCTCCAGCGACCTCCCGAGCGTCATGAGCTGCGCCGCGGCTCTATTGGTCTCCTTCGTCCCCGCAACCGTCTCGCGCATCCCCTGATCGATCGCCCGCATGGCGTCGGATACCTGGTCCGCCCCGATCGCCTGCTGCCGCGTCGCCAGCGTTATCTCCTGCACCGAGCCCATCGTCTGCTTGATCGTCTCGGTCACTCCCTCCAGCGTCTCGCCCGCCTGGAAGATCTGCTTCACCCCTTCCTCCACTCCCTTGTTCCCCTCCTCCACCGCCTGGATGGTCGTCTGGGTGGCCGACTGGATCTCCTGGATGATCGCTCCTATCTGCTGGGCCGCTTTCTGGCTCTGGTCGGCGAGCTTTCTCACTTCCGTGGCGACCACGGCGAACCCCTTGCCGTGCTCGCCCGCCCGCGCCGCTTCGATGGCGGCGTTTAGCGCCAGCATGTTGGTCTGCTCGGCGATGCTGGAGACGGTGTGGACGATCGAGCTGATCCGCTGGATCTGCTCGCTTAAGTTTAGAATGTTGCGCGCCACCCCCTGGGCCTGGTCTTTTAACCGGTTCATCTCGTCGATGCCTTTCTGCACCGCTTTGTTGCCTTCTTCGGTCATACGGCTGACTTCTTTCCACTCCGAGGCCATGTCGTCGGCGGTCTTGCCGACCTGGTTGGAGGATTGCGCCAGCTCCTGGATGGTGGTGGTGACTTCGTTGATGGACGCCGCCTGGGAGGCGACGGTCCTCTCCTGCTGCTCGGCCGCGGCCGAGATCTGGCTCGCCGCGGAGCTGGTGTTCTGGACCATCTCGGTGATCCGCATTACGATCTGGCTTAGGTCCGCCGCCATGTGGTTTAGCGACATCGAGAGCTGGCCGATCTCCGAGGCGTCGTGGGCCGGGAGACTTACGGTTAAGTCGCCCTGGGCGACCTGCTGCGCGAAGCCCACGCTTTCCCGGATCGGCTGGGAGATGGTGCGCGCCAATAGCACGGAGGCCGCCGCGGCGACGAACAGCGTCAATAGCCCGATGATCCCCATGACGTTTCTCAGCTGGATGATCGGCGCCAATCCTTCGGAGCGGTCGATCTTGGCGATGAGCGCCGCGCCGATCTCCGGCAGCGGCCGGTAGGCGGCGACCACCGGCACGCCGCGGTAGTCGATATCGAATACATGGCCGCTCTGTCCTTGAAGCGCGAGCGTCGTAAGGCTGTTTTCGGGGACGGCGTCGAGCAGAGTCGACTCGGTTTTGAAGCGCGACTGCGTCAGCATGCGGCGCGCGCGGTCCACGATGATCACTTCGCCGCTCTCGCCCAGTCCGGCGCGCTCGGTGAGCAGCCGGTGGATCGTCTTGAGCTCGAGCTCTAGCGCCACCAGGCCAATCACTTCTCCTTCCTGATCGCTCACGGGCGCCGTGACGACGAACGCGTGCGTCCGCGCCGTCGGCGAGAGGAAGACGGGGCTGACGGCGGCTTGCGACGCGTCGACTTTCGCGACGCCGAGCTCGCTCAAATTCTTGCCGGTTTGGTTCCAGGCTTTGAACGCGGCAAGCCGTACTTTCCCTTCCTTGTCGGCGATGAGAATGTCGGAATAGTCGGGGTTGGTCTCCCTGAGCTGCGCCAGCAGCGCGGCGGCGCGCTCGACGCGCTCTTCGGGCGTCTTGGCCGCGAGCTGGGGAAACTTCGCCGCGAACTCGGGAGAGAGCAGCGCTTTGACGGCGGCGTTGCTCGAAAGCCGCTTGACGTCGCTCAGCTGCCGCGCGGCGTACTCGCGCAGAAAGAAGACCTTATTCTCCGCGAGCGAGTCGAGCTGATTTATGATCTGCTGCTCGAGGCTCGCGCGGCTCGTGCGGTAGGCGATCACGCCGACGGCGACCATCGGAATGAACGCGACCAGCAGGAACCAGAAGGTCAGCTTCCCGCCGACCGTGTCCGGGCCGACTTTGTGGAACAGCGCGTGAAAGGATAACCGTGCCATTTTTGTCTCCCCGCCGCGACTCACGCCTCGCGCGCGTCAGCGGCAAACCGCGAATCGGTGACGATCTTTTCGACGTCGAGAAGGCTCAACAGGCGACCCGCAGTCAGATATTCGCCGCGGATGAACGCGCCATGCTCCGGGTCGAGCGAGACGGGCGGCGGCTTCAGCTCTTTTGCGGGAAACGACAGGATGTCGCGCGCGCGGTCGACCGCCGCCGCGAGTTTCCCGCCCTGAAACGACAGCACCAGGACGGCCGGCACGATGCTGCCGATCTCGGTCTTGGCGAGCCCCAATATCGGCCGCAAGTCCACGACCGGCAGCAGCTCGCCGCGGAGGTTCATCACGCCTGCAAGATGCGGCAGCACGCCCGGCAGCCGGCGCAGCGGCGTCGCCTGGCGCATTTCGAGCAGATGCCTGAGCTCGATCGCGTAAAGCTCCTCGCCGAGCTCGAACGAAAGCGCCGCGATCCGCTCCCCGGCCTCTTCCTCCGGCGGCACCTCGCTCAGCATCCGCGCGCGCTGGCGGAACAGCTCGCTCAAATCTTCGCCGCGGATATCGGCGTCGTCCGCTGCTATGCGCGTGAATTTATCCGTCATCGTTTTTTCCCCAATCGCCCAGCTCGTGCGTTTCGAGCACGGAGAAAATTCGCTCGGGATTGATGATGGGGATGAGCTGCCCTTCGTGCTTCGCGACTCCCTGAAGGAATTGTCCCTGGGACGCGGACAGAAATGAGGAGAAGTCGGGCGCCGGCTCCAAATCCGCGCGCGCGAGCTTTATCAGCGACAACGCGTGATCGACGATCATACCGAATAGCTTTTCCCGAAAAGGCGTGATCAGCACGGCCGTCCGCCGGTCCCAGCGCCGCCGCCCCACGCCCATGCGCCGCCGCAAGTCGATGGCGGTTACGACGGCGCCGCGCAGATTGAAAATACCTGCGACGAACGGCGGCGCGTCGGCCAGGGGCGTCAGCTCCGGCAGCGGCACGACTTCCTGAACGTCGTGGATGGGCACGGCGTAGATCGAGGGCTCGAGCGCGAAGGTCAGCAGGATGAAGTCATTCATGCGCGAGCTCCTGCTCGACCAATACGAGGAGCTGGCGGCCGCTGATGCCGTCGGCGCCGCTCAGATCCTGCGACGCGCCCGCGCCGGAGAGCAGATTTTTCACGACAGCGAAGCTTTTGCGCGCCTGTTCCGAACGGCCTTCCGCCTTGTGGATCCGTCCGAGGTAAAAATGGCCGAGGACGAAATTCGGATCGATATAGGTCGTTTTCTTGAGCGCCGCCAGCGCGTCCGCGAGCCTCCCTTCCTCGATCCAGAGCAGCGCCATGAAGTAATGCGCCCAGAGATTCAGCGGGTCGAGCGCGAGCGCGCGGCCGAGCCAGTACGCCGCGTCCGGTAGATGCTGGCGATCGGCGGCAAGCCGGCCAAGGAGAAAAGGGATGCGCGCGTCTTTGCCGTTGCCTTCCGCGGCCGCGGCGAGCAGCACGAGCGCGGCGTCGATCTCGTCCCGTGCGATCAGGTCGATCGCCTGCGCCACGGCATCGTCTTCCCGCTTTAACTCCGGCGCGCTCTTGGCAATGCGCGGTGCGGTTGGACGCGCGGCGGGGCGCGGCAGCGCTTGCGGGAGAATCAAAGGGAGCGGCAGCGGCGAAGCGGCGGGCCGGCGCGCCGGCGCTTTTTCGTAGACGACCGTCTCGGGGAGGACGCGCGCCTCGAAGTCCCCGTATGCCTCCCGCGAATACTCCGCCGCGCCGGTGATGAGGAATCCGCCTTCGATGAGGCAGCCGTAAAAGCGCGCGAGCATGCGCGCTATCGTCGGCGGGCGAAAGTAAATCGTAACGTTGCGGCAGAAAATGACGTCGATGTCCGAGACGCCTTCGGCTGGAGAGGGATAGGGATCGGTCTTCAGATTATGAGCGCCGAAGGTGATGAGCGAGCGGACGCGGTCGTCGACCCGCAGGCTGTCGCCGTCCAGAGCACGCCAGTATTTCCGGATTATCTCCGGCGCGACGCCGCGGAAGGACCACGGACGATAGACTCCCTCGCGGGCGATTTCCAGCGCATCCAGGTCGATGTCGGTGGCGAGAATTTTAATCTGCCACGAGAGGATGTCGGGAAAATGCTCGAGCAGCAGGATCGCGATCGAGTAGGGCTCCTCGCCCGTCGAGCAGCCGGCGCTCCAGATCGTCAGCGCCCGCGCTCCGAGCGCTTTCTTTTTTTCGATCAGCTCCGGAAGAAGATAATCTTTCAGCGCGGCGAAATGCGCGGTCGTGCGGAAAAAATAGGTTTCGTTGGTCGCAACCGCCGCGACCAGGCGCTGGAGATAGCGGTCGCCGTCCGCTCCGCCGCCTTCGATCGCTGAGATGATCGCCGCGGGCTCCGCGCCGGCGATTGTTTCGAGCTGCTGGAAGGGCTCGGCCAGACGCGAGAGCTTTTCATCGGCAATGTAGAGCCCGGTTTTTTGTTCGAGCAGGTCTCTCAACCGCGGCAGGTCGGCACGCCCATAAGCCAGAGATAAATCAGGCATAGTTTTGCCAGCAAAGGATAAGGCTTTAGCCCCTCGGAAGTCAAATTCATTCTCATTTGAATGGGTGATTTATATCCCGGGATGTGATATTCGGGGAACGCACATGGTGGATATCGCCGCCAACTACCGCGCGATCGTGGAGCGGATCGGCGAAGCGGCGGCCCGGTCCGGCAGAGATCCCGGCGGCGTCAAACTGCTCGCCGCCTCCAAGTCTCAGAGCATCGAGAAGATTCGCGCGGCCGCGGCCGCGGGTGTGCGGTATTTCGGCGAGAACTATGTGCAGGAGGCGGCGGCGAAAAAGGCCGCCGCCGGCAGCGGCGAGTGGCACATGATCGGCCACCTGCAGCGGAACAAAGTGAGAAGCGCGCTCGAGCTTTTCGAGATGATCGAGTCCGTCGACAGCGCCGAGCTCGCGCAGGCGCTGGACCGCGAAGGCAACGCGCGCGGCCGCGCGGTGCGCGGCCTGATCGAGGTCAATCTCGGGGGAGAAGCGAGCAAGAGCGGCGTCGCGAAAGACGGGCTCGGCGCTCTGCTCGAAGATGTCGGCAAATTCCGTTGGCTGAAAGTGGAAGGATTGATGACCGTGCCGCCGCTCTCGGAGAATCCCGAGAAAGCCAGACCTTACTTCAAGGAGCTCGCCGCCTTGGCGCGGAAGTATCGAAAGCTTAACGCGCCGAACATCGACCTCAACGAGCTTTCGATGGGCATGAGCCAGGATTATGCGGTCGCCATCGAGGAGGGGGCGACCCTCGTGCGCATCGGCACGGCGCTGTTCGGCCCGCGGGAAGCATAGAATGACTGTATGTTCGTTGTAGCAAATCTGATCCGCGCGGTCGCCTTGGTGCTCGACTATCTTTTATGGGCGTACATGTGGATCGTCATCGCGCGCGCGATTCTTTCGTGGGTCAATCCCGATCCCTACAATCCGATCGTGCGCTTTCTCTACAACGCGACCGAGCCGGTGCTCTACCGCATCCGCCGCGCGCTGCCGCTTTTTGCCGGCGGCATCGACTTTTCGCCGATCATCGTCTTCGTAATTATTTTATTTTTGCAGCAGTTCCTGGTGCGCTCGCTTTACGATCTCGCTCAGACGATTCAATACGCAGGGTGAATTGATGAAGCAATTATTCGTCAGCGACATTTTGGAACACCAGCCCGTCGACGCGGTCTTCATGTGCGCCGCGAAGAACCAGGGCGTGACGAAAAGCGGTGCCGGCTACCTGATCTTGAAGCTGCTCGACCGGAGCGGCGAGATCGAGGGGCGCGTGTGGGACCGCGCCGAAGACTTGGCCAAGCGCTTCGAGAAGAGCGACTACGTGCGCGTCCGCGGACAGGCGACGATCTACCAGGGCAGGCTCCAGATCCGCGTGCTTGACGTGGTGAAAGTCGCGGAGACGGAGGTCGCGCCGGCCGACTTCCTGCCGAAGAGCCAGTACGATCCCGAAGTCATGGCCGCGGAGCTGACGGCGATCCTCCGCGGCATCAAAAATCCGCATCTGCTCGCGCTCGCCGAAGCGTTTTTCGCCGACGAAGAGTTCATGGATCTGTTCAAGCGCGCGCCGGCGGGAAAAAGCGTCCACCATTCTTTTCTGAGCGGCCTCTTGGAGCACACGCTGTCGCTCGTTAAACTGATTCTGAAAGTCGTCGAGAACTATCGCGGCATCGATGTCGACCTTTTGCTGATCGGCGGCTTTCTCCACGACATGGGAAAGATCTACGAATTTTCCTTCGATCGCTCGGTCGAGTACACCGACAAGGGCCAGCTCCTCGGCCACCTCGTCATGGAAGTCGAGAAGGTGAGCGAGAAGATCCGCGCGATCCCGGATTTTCCCGACGAGCTCGCCGTGCTCGTCAAGCACATGCTCGTGAGCCATCACGGCCAGTACGAGTTCGGCTCGCCCAAGCTGCCGCAGACCGTCGAGGCGCTGATCCTCCATTACCTCGACGACCTCGACGGCAAGATTCAAAGTATCCAGACGCTGATGGCGAAGGAGCAATCGCGCTGGACCTCATACCACCGGACCTACGGCCGGAGCTTTTTCCGCGGCGATGGGCCGAAGGAAAACGGCGGCTGATTTCCGAATTGCGCAGGAGCTTTGTCATGAAGATGTTCTTAGCCGGGCAATGGGTCGACAGCCCCAAGAAGATCGAGGTGCGAAACCCCTTCGATAATTCCGTCATCGATACGGTGCCGCGCGGCGACGCGGGCGACATCGACCGCGCGCTCGCTTACGCCGAGCGCGGCGCCAAGGTGATGGCGAAGCTCACCGGCTACGAGCGCTGGAAGATCTTGCGCAAAGCCGCCGATCTCATGGCGGCGCGGAACGAGGATCTCGGCCGGACGATTTCGAGCGAAGAGGGGAAGATCATCGCCGAAGGGCGCGGCGAGGCGAGCCGCGCCGTCGAGACGATGATGGGCTCGGCCGAAGAGGCGAAGCGCATTCACGGCGAGACCGTGCCGCTCGACGCCGATCCGACCGGCGCGAAGAAGCTGGGCTTCACGCTCCGCGTGCCGTGCGGCGTCGTCGCGGCGATCACGCCGTTTAATTTCCCGCTCAACCTCGTCTGCCACAAAGTCGGCCCGGCGCTCGCCGGCGGCAACTCCGTCGTCATCAAGCCGGCGTCGGACACTCCGCTCTCGGCGCTCAAGCTGACGGAAATTCTGCTCGAGTCCGGCCTGCCGCCCGAAGGCATTCAATGCGTCACCGGCCCCGGCGGCGAGCTCGGCGACGCGCTCGTCGCCGACCGCCGCGTGCGCAAAGTGACGTTTACCGGCAGCCGCGAGATCGGCGACCGCATCTGCCGCACGGCCGGCATCAAGAAAGTCACCATGGAGCTCGGCTCCAACAGCCCCGTCATCGTCATGCCCGACGCCGATCTCGACAAGGTCGCGACGGTGCTCGCGATGACCGGTTACGGCAACGCGGGACAGACCTGCATCTCGACGCAGCGCGTGCTCACGGCGAAAAAAGTTTACGGCGATTTTCTCGGCGTCCTCAAGCCGCGGGTCGAGGCGCTCGCCACGGGCAATCAGCTCGACGAGAAGACCAAGGTCGGGCCGATGGTGAAGGAGAGCGAAGCGGAGCGCGTCGATTCCTGGATCAACGAAGCGGTAGCGGGCGGCGCGCGGTTGGCGGCCGGCGGCGGCCGGCGCGGCGCGATTTATCTGCCGGCGGTCGTGGCGGACGTGAAGCCCGACATGCGCATCTCGCGCGACGAGCTCTTCGGTCCGGCCGTCGCCGTAACACCGTTCGAGACGATCGACGAGGCGCTCGCGCTCGCGAACGACAGCGTCTACGGTCTGGCGGCGGGCATCTTCACCGAAAACGTGGAATGGGCGATGAAGTTTGCGCGCGAGGCCGAGGCCGGAAATCTCCACGTCAACTGGGGCTCGCAGTGGCGCGTCGATCTCATGCCCTACGGCGGCCTCAAGGACTCCGGCTTCGGCAAGGAAGGACCGCGCTACGCCGTCGAAGAGATGACCGAACTCAAAATGGTCGTCTTTCATCTCAATTCATAGTGTCATCTGAGTGTCAAGTTTTTGGAGTAATGCCCGATTCGCAAACCTCGACGCTGAAGGCATAAACTTGAAGCTCCTATGAGATCGGACGGGCGCAAAGACAAGCAGCTGAGGCCGCTCGTCATCATTCCCAATTATACCAAGCACGCCGACGGCTCGGTGCTGATCGAAGTCGGCGACACGCGCGTCATCTGCACGGCGAAGCTCGAAGAGCGCACGCCGCCGTTTCTCCGCGGCACCGGCAAGGGCTGGATCACGGCCGAATACGGCATGCTTCCCGCGTCTTCGGGGACGCGCATCGCGCGCGAGTCGTCGCGCGGAAAAATCGGCGGCCGGACGCACGAGATCCAGCGGCTCATCGGCCGCAGTCTCCGCGCCGTGGCGGACACGGCGGTGCTGGGCGAAAACACGGTCTGGATCGATTGCGATGTCATTCAAGCCGACGGCGGCACCCGGACGGCATCGATCACCGGCGCCTACGTCGCGCTCGCGCTCGCGGCCGGGCGGTGGCTCAAAGCCGGCGTCATCACCAAACCGCTCGTCCGCGACGCCGTCGCGGCGGTGAGCGTCGGGGTCATCGACGGAAAAGTCCTGCTCGATCTCAACTACGAAGAGGACAGCCGCGCCGAAGTCGACATGAATATCGTCATGACCGGCACGGGAAAATTCATCGAGGTGCAGGGCACCGCCGAGCACGCCCCCTTCAGCGACAAAAAGCTTCAGGGCCTCACGAACCTCGCGGCGCAGGGTATCAAGGAATTGATCAAGGCGCAGAAGGCGATTTTGAAGCAAAACGCTTAAGCGCTTTCTCTCCGCTCCGCTCACTCCGATGGACCTTCTCATCGCGACGACGAATCCGGGCAAGCTCCCCGAGATCGAGGCCGCGCTCAACGAGCTTCCAGTTCGAATCCTTTCACTGAAAGATTTTCCCCACGCGCCGGAGGTCGTCGAGGACGGCGCGACGTACGAGGAGAATGCGCTCAAAAAAGCGCGGACGATCGCGGCATTCTCCGGCCTGCCGACGCTGGCCGACGATTCGGGGCTGGAGGTCGACGCGCTCGGCGGCGCGCCGGGAATTTACTCGGCGCGCTACAGCGGCGAGGGTGCCGACGATGCGCGCAATAACCGGAAACTCCTCGATCAGCTCGCCGGCCTGCCGGAAGATCGGCGCAGCGCCCGCTTCGTCTGCGCGCTCGCGCTCTCGGCGCCGCAGGGCGAGTGGCTTTTTCGCGCCGAATGTCCGGGGCGCATAGCTTTCGAGCCGCGCGGCGCCCACGGCTTCGGCTACGACCCGCTGTTTCTCTACGCTCCGCTCGGCCGCACATTCGGCGAGCTCGATCGCGAGACGAAGAGCCATGTGAGCCATCGCGGTCTCGCGCTCCAAAAGCTCAAGTCGGCTTTGCCGGCGCTGCCGGTCTTCTCGAAACGCTCGTGAGGGCGTAATCCGCCCGATTTCGGGGTTGATTTCACCCCTTGCCTGTGTAGAATGAATTGTTTTGCTTGACGGGGCGTAGCGCAGCCTGGTAGCGCACCTGCCTTGGGCGCAGGGGGTCGGACGTTCAAATCGTCTCGCCCCGACCAATTCGGCGCCAGTAGCTCAGGTGGACAGAGCAACGGCCTTCTAAGCCGTGGGTCAGGGGTTCGAATCCCTTCTGGCGCGCCACAATGAGGCGAGCGGTGAGATAGTGAGCCGTGAGGAGAGCGGACGACATTCTCATCTACTGCTCACGGCTTGCTTCTCGCTTTTTTAGAGCTGCGACGCATTCGCGGTGAGTGTAGCTCAATTAGGTTAGAGCACTGGACTGTGGCTCCAGGGGTTGAGGGTTCAAATCCCTTCACTCACCCCAATCCCATTTGAGATCTCAGATCTCAAATTGCAGGTCTGAGATTCGACATCTGTGATTCCGCGCGTCGCGCGGACATGGGCCGCTAGCTCAGTTGGTAGAGCAGCTGACTCTTAATCAGCGGGTCCGGAGTTCGAGTCTCCGGCGGCCCACCATTTTTCTTTCCTTTCGTTTTGTCCCAGCAGGGAAAACACCCAAACACCCTGAGTGCCGGGAGCGGGCGCCGGTCCTCAACGCTGGCGGAGGCCGCCTGCCGATGCTAGAACGTCCACAATGAAACTGATCGGCATTTATAGCCCGAGCCATGAGACTCTAAAGGCCGAGTGGTTTCTGCGCACTCTGAAAGACGATTATGAAGTGGAACTGTACCGATGCGATGTACGGGGAGAGGGCGCGTATATGCAGGAGGATTGGTCGCGAGCGGTCCTCTTCAAAAGTGCCAAAATCATCGAGGCTATTCGGGAAAATTGGGGTGAGGTTTTTGTTTACTCAGATGTCGACGTCACCTTTTTCGCGCCAACGAAGCCGACGATCCTGACATGTATTACCGGCAAGGATATCGTCTGCCAGCTCGATGATCCAGATGGCAATCTATGTACCGGGTTCTTTGGGATCCGCGCTAACGCGGCAACCCTCAGGCTTTGGCAGGAGGTGCAAAAGGCCGTCGAACGCGAGGGTCGGGATCAAATCGCTTTCAACCGTTTGGTGCGGAAATTGGAGGATCTACGGGCCGGATATCTACCGGCGTCTTTTTTCGGAGTTGGAACGTTTGGCGGCCGCCTGTTTGAGAGAAAAGAACGTTTCTACGTCCCGGCGGAGCCGATCATGTTCCACGCCAACTGGACCGTTGGCGTGGATAACAAAATCACATTGCTTTC
This sequence comes from Binatia bacterium, assembly GCA_035259465.1. GTDB lineage: Bacteria > Desulfobacterota > Binatia > UBA9968 > UBA9968 > JAJPJQ01. The sequence continues at coordinate 1,039 of DATFWH010000366.1, read as the reverse complement.
GAGGGCTCAACGAATCGTCGGCCGAGGCAAATGGGGCCGAGCGCTGAACAATTTCTTCTTCCGTGTTTCGTGTGCGAATCAGCCGGAAGCGGTCAAGGCGCTCATCCAACGGGATCGGATCCCGCCATTTACGGAATCGCCACCGCAGATTTCTAAAGGCCGTATATTTGCCCGGCCGCGCAGCGTGGCGCTTGATCTCTCAACGGCTTGCCAGCTCAAATGCCCGTCATGCCCGACCGCCAATGGAGTCATCGCCAAATCCATCGGCACCGGATTTCTGACCTTGACGGATTTCAGAAAATTCCTTCGGGACCATCCATGGGTTTCGGACATCGAGCTGTCCAACTGGGGGGAAGTGTTCCTCAATAAGGAGCTCGAACAGATATTACACCACGCTCATCGGAAACACGTCTCGCTCCGAATAGACAACGGCGCTAATCTCGACCGTGTTTCTGATCCGGTTTTGGAAGGGCTGGTCAAGTACAAGTTGCGCAGCCTCTCCTGTTCGATCGATGGGGCCAGCCAGGAGGTTTACTCGGTCTATCGAGTGAACGGGAATTTCGATCGTGTGATCGCCCATATCCGGCAAATCAATGATTTCAAGAAAAAATATCGCAGTCCTTATCCGGCGTTGCAGTGGCAGTTTGTCGCCTTCGGTCACAACGCTCACGAAATCAGTAAGGCCCGGGACATGGCTCGTGAACTGGGGATGAGCTTTTATTTGAAGTTGTCTTGGGATGATCTGTACACGGAAACCTTTTCGCCGATTAGCGACAGGGAATTGATCAAAAAAGAATCGGGGCTGGGGGTTGCCGACCGGCGGGAATATGAGATGAAATTCGGGCGCAATTACATCGCCCCTTCCTGCCACCAGCTGTGGCTCAGGCCGCAAATCAATTTCGATGGCCGACTGCTGGGGTGTTGCATTAATCACTGGGATGACTTCGGCAACGTTTTTGCCAACGGTTTGGAGGCATCGCTTAAATCGGAAAAGCTACAACGGACCAAGGACATGCTGATGGGTTTGAGGGGTGAAGAT
>DATFWH010000365.1:0-5535 GCA_035259465.1 Binatia bacterium | reverse complement strand
CGCCAAACAGGGAGCCGACCGGCTTACACTCGCCAACGTCGCCAACGAGCTCGGACGGGTGCTGACCCGCGGCGCCGGGCAAGCGTAGAGGAAGATTTGGGCAAAAAACTGATTCTCCTCGCGCTCGGCGCCTACCGCACGGCCGTCTCTCCCCTGCTTCCCTGCGCCTGCCGCTACTATCCGAGCTGCTCGGCGTATGCCGAAGAGGCGATCGGCCGTTTCGGCGTGCTGCGCGGCGTCCATATCGCGCTCGTGCGCGTGCTCCACTGCCATCCGGGACACCCGGGCGGCTACGATCCCGTCCCAGAGTAAACCTTCATGGAAAAACGCGCGCTCATAGCGGTCGCCCTCTCGCTGCTGATACTGATCGGCTATCAGTTCCTCGTCTCGCACTTCTATCCACCGCCTCCGCCGCCGCAGATCGACGAGAAGCGCGAGCAAAAGCCCCCCGAGACGCCGCCGCCGGCGACGCGTGAAGCCGCGCCCGCGGCGCAGGAGCAGGCGAAGCTCCAGCAGGCGAAGCCGCAAGCTTCCGGCAAGGCGGAAGCGGCGCGCGAGATCAAGATCGAGACCGACGATTACATCGCGCTCTTTACGACTCAGGGAGCGCGCCTGAAAAGCTTCAAGCTGAAGCATTACCGCGCGACCGTCGAGGAAAACAGCTCGCCGCAGGAAATGATCCCATCGATCCCGGGAGTGCCTTACCCGCTCGGCCTCGAGTTCCGCTCGGCCGATGGCAGTGCGGTGCTTAGCGACGAAGCCGTAGGCTATTCGGCGTCCGGCGGCGACCAGCGCCTCTCCGGCGCGCAACAAGGCCGGCTGTCATTTCATGGCCAGATTCCCGGCGGACCCGCGGTCTCGAAAGAGTTCACGTTCACCGGCCAGGGCTATACGATCGCACTGAACCTGGGCGCGTCGGACGGCGCCGCGCCGGCGCTTGTACTTACCGCCGACGCTCGTCCCCCCAGCCCGCACAGCGATACGCCGTTCGAAGGCCTGCTCGCCGACATCAATGGGAAATTCATCCATGAGCACGGCGACGCGCTGAAGAACAAATCCTGGACCGGCAAGGTCGGCTGGGCGGGCTTCGGCTATACCTATTTTCTTTTCGCGGTCCTGCCGGACGACGGCGTGGAGCAAACGGTGAACGTGCGCGAGACGGGGCCGGCGTTTCTGTCGGCGCTCGCTCAGCCGCCGACCGCCAAAGGCGAAACGCTATTCATCGGGCCGAAAGAGCTCGACGTCCTGAAGAGCGTCGGCCGCGGACTCGAGCACTCGATCAATTTCGGCTGGTTCGCGTTCATCTCCATCCCGCTCCTCTACGCGCTGCATTTCTTCCACCGGTTCACGGGGAGCTACGGGCTCGACATCATCCTCTTGACGGTCATCATCAAGGTGGTGCTGGCACCGCTCACGCACAAGAGCATGGTGTCGATGAAGCAGATGCAGAAATTGCAGCCGCAGATGGAGCGGCTGAAAGAAAAATACAAAGACGACAAGGAAGGCTTGAACAAGGAGATCATGGAGCTTTACCGCCGCAATGGGGTCAATCCCTTCGGCGGCTGCCTGCCGATGGTGCTCCAGTTCCCCGTTTTCATCGGCCTCTACAACGCGCTCCGGACGCCGATCGAGCTGCGCCACGCGCCTTTTCTCTGGATCAAGGATCTCTCCCGTCCCGACTGGGAATCGCTGCCGATCCATATGGCCGGCTGGGACTTTGGCATCCCGATCCTCACGATCCTGATGGGCGCCAGCATGTTTTTGCAGCAGTGGATGACGCCGAGTGCCGGCGATCCGAATCAAAGGCGCATGATGATGATCATGCCGGTCGTCTTTACTTTCATGTTCATCAATTTTCCGTCAGGATTGACCATTTACTGGCTGGTCAACAATCTGCTGAGCATCGCGCAGCAGTACGTAACGAACCGCATACATCGCTGACCACGAATGGATCCGATCGAAGCCGAAGGCGATACCCTTGAAGCGGCGATAGCCAACGCACTCAAGATCCTCGGCGTGGGCCGCGCCGATGCCGTGATCGACGTGCTCGTCGAGCCGCGGCGCGGCGTGCTCGGCATCGGCGCGAAAAAGGCGCGCGTGCGCGCGTCGCTGAAGCTTTCCGACGAAGACGGCGAGGAGCACAGCGGCCGCGCGGGAGCGCGGGAGCGAAGCGTCGATCCCGCCGACATCGCGGCGGCCGAGAAAAAAGGCCGCGAGGCGCTGGCGGAGATTCTCCGCCACATGGGCATCGAAGCACGCGTGGGGGCCAAGCGCGGCGATGAGGCGGCAGAGATCGTTTTCGAGATTCAGGGCGACACCGGCGGGATCCTCACCGGCAACAAGGGGCAACCGCTCGAGGCGCTGCATTATCTATTGACGCGCATGATCGGCGAGACGCGCCGCGGCGTTCACCTGGAGATCGACGCCGAAGGCTACCGCGAGCAGCGCCGCAAGGCTCTGGAGGATATGGCCCTCAGGCTCGGAGAAAAGGCTAAGCGGCAGCGCAAGGCGGTCAACGTCGATCCGCTGGGCCCGGCGGAGCGCCGCATCGTCCACGCCGCGCTCGCCGACGACCCGTGGCTGACCACAAAGAGCCTGGGGACCGGTACTTACCGGCGCATGCTGATCATTCCCGAAGGCGACCGGAAGCGAAAAGAAGAAGAGAAGCCCCAGCCCGCGAAGCAGGAAAACCGCGCGCGTAAGAGCTAGCGAGGTTGAAGAGTTAAAAGGGTTGAAGGGTTTAAGGGTTAAAAGCTTAGGAGGCCGAACCTTTATTTAACCCTTCAACTCTTAAACCCTGAAACCCCTAAACCGTATTTCAATCCGTTCCTACCCAGCCCGATCCCGACACGTCGATGATCTGTCCGTCGGGACCCAGACACTTGATCTCGTAATAGGACTGCGGATTGACGGCGTCGGTCGGCGTCACATTCACGCGCTCGCCCAGCGGCTTGCCGCCGAGCGCCGCGACTCGCGCGAGGGTCGCGTCGACGTCCTCGACCTGAAATCCCAGGTGCTCGATGCCGAGTTTGTCGCCGCCCTTGAGGATGGCAAGATTGATATGGCCGTCGGTTAGATAAATCCCGTTCTTTCCCAGCCCCGCCCGCCTGAGGCCGAACGTCTCCTGATAAAACGCCGCCGTTTTCTCAGGATCGGCCGTGCGGATCGCGATGTGTTTGATTCTCGCCATGGCGTTGACTCCTACTTGACTACGTCTTTATACGGCTTTTTCAGCATCCAGTTGACCATCTCCTCGACTGTTTCGGACTCCTTGCCGTAAAAGCCGTGCTGGGCGAACGGTTCGCACGGATCGGATTTCGGCGTTTGGCCGCCGACGACCGATATCAGCGGGTACTTTCCGGCAAGCCGCTGCGCGTCGGCATAGGGAGTTACCGCGCAAGCGTCCGAGACATGATGGACGAACAGCAGCGGCACTTTGACCGTCGCGAAATCGAATTTGCTCAATCCTTGCTTCGCCGGGGACGAACCGGCGTTGCGGAACACCGTCGAGGTCAGGACGGCGCCGGCGACCGGATCGCCGAAGCGCGCGCCGAGCGCGGCGGCGGAGATCGTGCCGCGGCTCGTGCCGATTAGAAATACCGGCTTGTCGGGAAAGCGCTTTTGGACGTCGGCGACGACGGCCGAGATGTCGGCGAAATGATCGGCGCCGAGCCGGAATTGGTCGCCCATGCCGTCGCCGCGCTGCTGGTCCGAGGGCGCGTCGACGATCGCGGCGACGACGCCGCGCTTGACGAACTCGGCGCGCACGCGGACGAGAAAATTCCCGCCCTCGAACCTGGGCTGGCCGTTTTCGGTGCGGATTTTGATCCAGCCGCCGCCGCCGGGAAAAAGAACTGCGATCGCCTGCGGATTCTTCGGCGCGCTCGCGAGAAAATATGTTTCTGTCACGCCCGGGCGCGTTTGCAGCGGGATGACCTCCTGCGACGCCGCCGCAAAAGCGAAGAGAAAGAAGAATGCGAGCGCAGAACCGCCGAAGGTTGCGATTCGCATGCGATCTTAAGCGGACGCGACTAGCGCCCGCCGGACGAGATTCTTCGCGAGGTCGATCTTGTAGACGTTGTCTTTCATCGGCCGCGCGCCGTCGAGCGCGACCTCGGCAGCCCTCTGCGCGGCGCCGTCGTCGATCGCCTTGCCGCGCAGAGACTCCTCCGCTTTAGGCACGCGCCACGGTATCGGCGCGACGCCGCCGAGCACGACGCGCGCGTCGCGCACCGTGCCGCCCGCGCTCTGGACGACTGTAGCGACGCTTACGATCGCGTGATCCCACGCCTGGCGCTCGCGGACTTTGTAATAAAATCCTTTACTGCCGGCCTTCGGCATCGGCACCTGAATCTCCGTTACGATGTCCGCCGGGCCGAGAATGTTCTCGCGCCGGGCGTTCACCTGCGGCGTCACGAAAAATTTCTCCAATGGAATCGTCTTTTCTCCGGCAGGTCCGGCGATCTTGATCTTCGCGTCGAGCGCGACCAGCGCCGGCGCTAAATCGGAAGGATGGACGATGTAGCTCGGGCCGCCGCCGAGGATCGCGTGATAGCGGTTGTCGCCCGCGACGGAGTAGCATATCTCGCCGCCCTTGCGCAGACAGACATGGCTCGCCGAGCGAAAATACCAGCAGAACGGCCGCTGGCAGAGATTGCCCGCGACGGTGCCAGCGTTGCGAATTTGCGGCGAAGCCGCCTCCCCCGCCGCCTGCGAGAGGAACAATAATTTTTCCTGCACGCCCTTGTGCTCTTCCAGGTCGGCGAGCGTCGTGAGCGCGCCGATGCGGAAGCCGCCGGAATCCTCTTTGATGTAGCTCAAGCCGGGAATCGTCTTTAAGTTGACGATGTAGTCCGGCGTCGCCACGCGCACCTTCATGAGCTGGAGGTACTCGCTGCCGCCGCCGACGACCGCGGCTTGCTTTTTCTCGTTGGAAAATTTTTGCAGCAGGCCGACCGCCTCTTTGACGCTCTTCGGATCGACGTTTTCAAAACTTTTCATCGCATTCCTCCGGCTTGTCAGACCTGGATCGCGCGCAGGACCTTGTCCGGCGTGATCGGCAGCTCCTTGAACCTCTTTCCGGTGGCGTTGAAGATCGCGTTCGCTATCGTCCCGACCGACGGCGTGATCGGCGGCTCGCCGACAGGCTTGCCGCCGAACGGGCCGTAGGGATCGTAGGACTCGACGAAGATGACTTCGATCTCCGGCGCCTCCAGGTGCGTCGGCACCTTGGCGTCGCGGTAGTTGGGATTGATCGGCGTCGCGGTCGGGCGATCGATGAGCAATTCCTCGGTGAACGCCATGCCGATGCCTTGGACGACGCCGCCCTTCACCTGGCTCGCCGCGGTGAGGCGGTTGATGATCGTGCCGCTGTCGTGCGCGGCGACGTAGCGCGTGAGCCGCACCTGCCCGGTGAATCTGTCGACCTCGACCTCGCAAAAATGCGCCGCGAAGCACTTGCCGTCGAGGCCTTCCGGCCAGCTGGGATTCGTCGTCGCGCGGCCGATGATCTCGGACTCTACCTTGCGGATCGCT
>DATFWH010000364.1:0-18566 GCA_035259465.1 Binatia bacterium | reverse complement strand
TACGCGCTGAAGATATAGCGCGGCGGCTGGTCCGTGAACGGGCTGAAGTGGCCAAGCCAGCCGAACGCCGCGCCGAGCGCGGCGAAGATCGCCCAGAAGCGCGGCCCGATTTTGTCCCTGCGGTAGAAATAAATTCCGAAGCCGATCAGCGCGTAAATAATTACCGTGACGACGACGAACGGCAAAGATTCCGCGCCGAGCGGCCAGCGCACATCGCCGCGGGCGATGTGCTCGACGGCGTGGCCGAGGTAGAGAACCCCACCGAGGAGAATCAGGGTTATGAGTTTTGTACTTGGTTTTACTTCCAGAACTTCCACCATTTCTTCCGGGGCGCGTTGAAAGGGTGTTCGGAGTCGCGCGCCGATTCAAATCGACGCGCGACTCCGGGATGGTTACTCCCTAAAAGAAGTAGTCCCTTAACGACCCGTCATACTTCCCAGTCCGCATGCAGCACTTCTTGAAACCTGCGTCCTGAATTGCACGGGCAGAGGTCGTTCCTGCCGAGTTTTTCAGTCAGTTCTTTCTCGCCGCGGACGATTCTCACCCCGCGCTTCACTTGCGTTTCTGAGGGGAAGCCCTTTCTACGTTTGCTTGTGCGTTCAAAAGCAGTCCTGCTCCTGCATATGTATTTTCTTTGCCATGGCCGTGCCCTCCTTAATCGCCGGGATTGGGGATTGTGCCCTATTTCACCTGAACGGTCAAACTTTCGGCAGTGCAGTCCTCGGCTTGCGGCGTTTCGGCAAAGCCAATATATAAACCTACACACGGAGGACCTCTTATGCGTCTCAAAGACAAAGTCGCGATCGTCACCGGCGCGGCGCAGGGGATCGGCGCGGCGTACGCGCGCGGGCTGGCGCGCGAAGGCGCGGCGGTCGCGGTGGTCGATATTCTCGATCCGAATCCGACGGTGAAGGCGATTCAGGACTCCGGCGGCAAGGCGCTGGCGCTCAAGATCGACGTGTCGGACGAGAAGCAGACGCAGGACATGGCGCAGAAGACGCTCGACGCCTTCGGCCGCATCGACATTCTGATCAACAACGCGGCCGTCTACGGCAACATCGTGCGCAAGCCGTTCGAGCAGATCACCGTCGAGGAGTGGGACAAGCTCTACTCGGTCAACGTGAAGGGCATTTTTCTCTGCGTCAAGGCCGTCGCGCCGCACATGAAATCGCAGCAGAGCGGCAAGATCATCAACGCGACGTCCAGCACGTTCTTCAAGGGCAACGAGGACTTCCTCCACTACGTAAGCTCCAAGGGCGCGGTCGTCGCGATGACGCGCTCGCTCGCGCGCGAGCTCGGCGAATACAACATCAACGTCAACGCGATCGCGCCGGGACAGACGCTCAGCGAAGCGAATTTGAAGCGCGGCGACAAGGTCGATTCCAACTCGCTCAGAATCCGCCTGCTCAAAAAGCGGCTCTATCCCGAGGATCTCGTCGGGACGATTATTTATCTGAGCTCGCCGGACAGCGATATGATGACGGGGCAGGTGTTACTCGTGGACGGCGGGACGGCCTTTCACTGAAACTATTTTTTCTCCTGCAGCTGTCTTTTCCAGCCCAGCGTGCGCGCCTTGGCGCCGATCTCCTCGGCCTCGGCGATCATACCCTTCCGCTGGTAGAAGATCGATAGGCTCGTGTAGGCGAGCTCGTCGTCGGGAGCGACCTCGATGAGCTTCTTTGCCGCCTCGATCGCTTCGTCCAGTTTTTCCTGGTGCGAGAGCGCCATCGCGAGCGCGTGCAGGCTCTCGGGATCGTCGGGCGCTTCCTTCAGCGCGGCGCGATATTCGGCCACGGCTTCGTCGAGCTTGCCTTCGGAAAAAAGCTCCATGCCGCGATCGAAATGCTCTTCTTTCGACATGGCTGAAGTGGTCTAGGGAATTTAGTCGTGCTCGAGCACGGCTTCTTCTTTGCGGCACTGCTGGAGGATCATTTTTTTCAGGCGGTCGGGGTCGATGGGCTTCTTGAAGATGACGCACTGGAGGCCTTCGAGGCAGCTGCGTTTGATGACGTGGTCCTTGTCGTAATAGAAGGCGGTCATCAGGATCATCGGCAGCGCCGGCCAGTTCTTTTTTACCGCCCTGTACAGCGCGTAGCCGTCCATGTCGGGCATGACGACGTCGCTCAAGACGAGGTCGAAGCGTTTCTGCTCCAGCAGCTCCATCGCCTGGACGCCCGAGGGCGCGGTCTCGACGGCGCAATGCTCTTTCTGCAGGAGATCTTTGAGCGAGCAGCAGACGCCCATGTCGTCGTCGACGACGAGGAGCTTGAGGCCTTCCAACGCGTGCGCGCCGATCGTCGCATCCGCCTCTTCCGGCTTCGCCGGGCGTTTTTCTTTCAAATCGGCCATCATGTGGCCGTCGTGATATTCGCGCGTGCCGTATTCGCCGGCCTCGGCCATCTCGCCGATGCGGCGCGTGATCGCCTGGATTTTTTTGAGCTGCGTCTCGACGGATTCGAGCCGCTCGGACTCGATGACGTATTCTTCGTCGCTCGCGACCCGGCCGACGTATTGCTGGATCATGTCGAGCTGGTTGACCAGGACTTCGAGAGAATTGTTGATCTCGTGCGACATGCCGATAGCGATCTCGCCCAGCGTCTCGAGCTGCTCGCGCCGGCGGATGCCGCGGATGTCCTTGGCGTAGCCGATCGAGCCGAGCTCGGCGCCCGCCGCGTCGTAGAGGATCGAAGCCGAGATCGCGACGGGGATTCTCTCGCCCTTTTTCGTCTTGAAGAAGGTCTCGAAGTTGCAGACTTTCCCCGCTGCGCCGGCCTCGCCGCCGCGCATCGCGCTCATGACCTTTTTCGCCTCGTCGCGCGAAGGATAGATCTCGAGCACGTCCTTGCCGAGCATCTCTTCCTGGGTGAAACCGAGGGTGCGCTGGGCGCCGTCATTGTAAAAAATGACCGTCCCCCAGCGGTTGACGGCGATGATGATGTCCGGGCAGGTCTCGACGAGCTTTTGGAAATAGTCCCGAGGTAGAGACATACAAGCTTTGGCGCTTAGCCGATCATCATAAGGCTTTTGACCTAGGAAATGCAAGCTCAATTTACCGCGAGTTATGCCCTTTCCGTAAGTCGGGATTATCCACGAACAATATTTCGGTAGACGGCCTCGTAGCCGTCGACCATGCGCGCAACGTTGAAGCGCTCGGCGACCCACGCGCGACAGCGCCGGCGATCGATCCGTCCGGCCGAGCGAACCGCCTCGATCATCGCGTCCTCGTCCGGCGGGAGGAAGCCGTTCTCGCCGTGCTCGATCAGCTCGGGGATCGCGCCGCGCGGGTAAGCGAGCACCGGCGTGCCCGCGGCCATCGCCTCGACAACGACCATCCCGAAGGGTTCCTCCCACTGCAGCGGGAATAAGAAGCCTTTCGCGCGGCCCATCCAGCGCATGAGGTCGCCGTAGGGCAGACCTTCGATGTGGCGGATTCTATCGCCATCGACGTGCGGCTTCACTTCCTGCAAAAAATACTCCTCGCTCCACGGGAGGTGCTTCGTCACGCCACCGACGATGACGAGCCGAACGCCGGCCTTCCTCGCGATGCGGATCGCCTCGGCGATGCCCTTGCCGGGCGTCATACGGCCGACCACGAGAAAAAAGTCCTCCGGTGCGCCGTTGAACGGGATGGCCTCCACGTCGACGCCGTTGTAGACGACCGGCAGCGCTTCGTCGTCCAGCATGCGCGCCTGCGCGCGGCTGATGCAGACGGGAAAGCAGTTCGGAAACGTCTTGCGGTAATATTCGTGCAGGTCCTTTTCGATGTAGGCGTACGTCATCACCGTCGGCGTTTTAGTCCATGCGGAAAAATAGGCGGCGAGCGTCGGCCAATGCGCGTGCACGACGTCGAAGCGGTCGGCCTGGCGGTAGAGATTGTAGGTGTTGCGCGTCTCGAATTCTTTTTCGAGGTAAATCGTCGACTCCGGATCATCGAGACTCGCGACGGGAAGCACGGCGTGGAGCGGGCAGTCGACCTTGGAATCGCCGGAGGCGAAGAGCTCGACTTTATGACCCCGCCGCGGAAGCTCGCGGCAGAGGTAATAAACGATGCGCTCGGTGCCGCCGTGCGTCCTCGGCGGCACCGGCAGATAGACGCTTGTGATCTGGGCGATGTTCATCCGTTAGGAGAACTCGCCCCTACTTTACCATGCCGATGCTCTTGAAGAAGCCGGACTTCTCCAGCGCCTCGACAAATGAGTTGTCGTAGAAGTCTTTGGGGTCGGCCTTCTTCGCCTGCGGAAACTCCTTCTCGTCCATGTAGCCGAACTGCGCCTGGATCGCCTCGGGCCGGACCGCGAGGCTCATGGCCCAGTACGGCGCGAAGGTGTCGTAGGTGCCGTCGATCGTCGGCTGGTCGTCGATCTGGACGTACTTCGCGATCGCCTTCTTGGCGACCTCCGGCTGCTTCTTCGCCAGCACCACGGCTTCGGCGATCGCCTGAATGAACGCGTGCACGGTGTTGGGATTGGTCTTCAAGTAGCGCTCGGTGGTGCCGTACGCGACCATGAAGCCGGGGATGTTCAGCTTGCCGATGTCGACCAGCATGTTGAGGCCCGCCTCCTTCGCCTTCAGCGTGTTCGGCGCCGAGAGCGTGCCGCCGGCGGTCTTGCCCCCGATGATCGAGCTCAAGATCGCCGGCACGGTCTGCACGTAAAGCACCTGCACGTCCTTGTCCGGCACGAGGCCGTTTTTCCTGAGCGCCTCGCGCGTCGCGGTGTCGAGCGCGGCGCGCGGCGTGCTCGCCGCAACCGCCTTCCCCTTGAGCTGCTGAATGGAGGTAATCTCTTTCGCGCCGAACATCTGAAAGACGAGCTGCTGGATCGTGCCGCCGAAATATTTGACCTCGCCGCCGCGCATGCGCGCGTTGATGAGATCCGGCCCGTCGGTATAAAAATCCGCGTCGCCGGAGATGACCGACTGCGCGGAGACCTGCGGATTCAGCAGCTGCAGCTTCGCGTTGAGGCCGTATTTTTTGTAGAGTCCCGCCTCAAACGCGACCCAGATCGGCGTGAACGCGCCGCTCGCCTGCGCATACGTCACGACGACGTCGGGCTTCTCGGGCTTTGCCTCGGCGGCGAAGGCGGGCATAGCGAATGCTAAAGCCAGCGCAGCGAGCACAAGCATAAGACGGATCGGTCCGATCGGATGGATCGGTCGGATTCTGAGATTTTTCATTTTCGTCTCCCCCATCCGTCCGAAAGACGGCCGTCGACTAAACGCAACTCCACGGCGTAAGTGCCGTTCCACTCGTTCTCGTTCACGCGATAGACGATGTCGATTTTCGCCTCCGCGGTCTCGGGCAGCCGGTCGCCGAGACCGAAGGCGATCGCGCCGAGCGTCTTCCCGCCCTGGCGCAGCTTCAGCCGCGCGCCGCCGCTGATCGATTTGCGCTCGGCGATCTCAACGCCGCGGCTCATGAACATCGGCTCGGGATTGCCGATGCCGAACGGCTCCAAATCGTCGAGCTGCTTCAGCAGATCCATGCCGATGGCCGAGAAATCGAGCTGCGCGTCGACTTCCACAAAAGGCGTCAAATCTTCCGGCGCGAGCGAATGCCGCGCGTGCTCCTCGAAGCGCTCGGCGAATGCCGCGAACTTATCGCGCCGGACGGTCAAGCCGCCGGCGTATTCGTGGCCGCCGAACTTCTCCAGCAAGTCGGCGCACGAGCGGAGCCCTTCGACCATGTGAAAACCGCGGATGCCGCGCGCCGAGCCCTTGCCTTCGCCGTTCTGAAAGCCGACGACAACGGTCGGACGGTGGAACTTCTCGACGATGCGCGCGGCGACGATGCCGAGCACGCCGGGATGCCAGCCGTCCTCGCCGAGCACGAGCGAGCGGCGCTCGCCGATCTCGTCGCCGGCCATCTCCAACGCGGCTTCGAGGACTTTCGCCTCGGTCGCCTGGCGCTCGCGGTTGTGCTCGTCGAGCTCTTCGGCGATCTTCATCGCCTCGTCGTTGGACATCGTGGTGAGCATCTGCACGACCTTGAGCGCGGCGTCCATGCGCCCCGCGGCGTTGATCCTCGGACCGAGGCGGAAGCCGACCTGGCCGGCGGTGATCTCGCCGTCGCGCACGCCCGCGACTTTCTTGAGCGCCATGATGCCGGGCCGCGTGGAGCCGCCCATGACCTCTAGGCCGCGGCGCGACAGCACGCGATTGACGCCTTTGAGCGGCACCATGTCGGCGATCGTCCCGAGCGTGACGACATCGAGGCACGTGCGGAGGTCCGGCTCCGCGCCCTTGAACCAGCCGAGGTCGCGGAGCTTCGCGCGGAGCCCGATACAGAGATAGAACGCGAGCCCGGCGCCGCACAGGCCTTTGTCGGGAAATGTGCAGACCGGCTGATGCGGATTCAGGATCGCCAGCGCCGGCGGCAGCGGCTCCGGCGGCTGGTGATGATCGACGACGATCACTTCGATGCCGAGCGACGCGGCGTACTCGATCTCTTTATAATTGGAGACGCCGCAGTCGACGCTCACGAGAACGCGCACCCCGCGCTCGCGCAGCTGCTTCAGCCCCTCGGCGTTGATGCCGTAGCCTTCTCCGATGCGGTGTGGAATGTAATAGATCGGCTCGGCGCCGATCTCGCGCAGAAAACAGATGATCGTCGCGGTGCCGGTCGTGCCGTCGACGTCGTAATCGCCCCAAACGCCGATCAGCTCGCCCCCGGCGACGGCGTTCGCCAGCCGCTCGGCGGCTTTGTCCATGCCGGTCATGAGAAAAGGCGACGGCAGGTCGGTTCGCAGACTGCACGAGAGATATCGGCGCGCGGCCTCGGGATCGCCGAGGCCGCGGTGCGCGAGCAGCCGCGCGATCAGCGGCGGGACGCGAAGCGCTTCCCCGAGGCGCGCGACCGCCGCCTCGTCCGCTTGCCGCAACAGCCAGCGCTTCACCATTTTACTTCGAAGGCTTCTTACCTTTTTCCCACAGTAAGATGACCGGGCTAGCGATAAAGATCGTGGAATAAACGCCGGAGAAAAATCCGACGAGCAGCGCGAAGGCGAACGGCCGGATGACGCCGCCGCCGAGAATAAAGAGCGCGAAGAGCACGAGCAGCGCGGTGCCGGTCGTGATGATCGTGCGGCTCAGCGTCTCGTTGATGCTCAAATTGATGATATTCTCCAGCGACTCGCGCTTGCTTTTCCGCAGGTGCTCGCGCACGCGGTCGCAGACGATGACCGTGTCGTTGACCGAGTAGCCGACGACGGTGAGCAAGGCCGCGACGATGGTGAGATCGAACTCGTAACCCATCAGCATCAGCGCGCCGATCGTGACCAGCACGTCGTGGATCAGCGCGATCACCGCGCCGATGCCGAAGCGGAGCTGGAAGCGGAGCCAGATGTAGACGCCCATCATGATGGTCGCGGCGACGACCGACAAAGCTCCCTTTTGGCGCAGCTCGCCGCCGACCTTCGGACCGACCGATTCGATGCGCCGGATCTCGAAGCCCTTGGGACCGTATTTCTGCGAGAGATTGGTCCGGAGCTGATCGTTCAAAGCGCCGAGCTGAACGGTCGTCTTTTCCAACCGGACGAGGAACTCGTTGGAGCCTTCCTGCCCGAAGTCCTGAATCACGACCTCGCCTTCGCCCAATTTCCCGAGCGCCCCGCGGATCTCCGGGATCGTGGCTTTTTGCGCGAAGCGGAGCTGAACGACGGTGCCGCCGGCGAAATCGACGCCCAAGGCGGGGCCGCGTAAAAACAAAAAAGCGATGACCGCGAGATTGACCACGGTGGAAACGACGACCGCGATGTGACGGTATTTGGTGAACGGGATGTTCGTTCCCGGTTTGATCAGTTCCATCTAAATCCTCAGATGCTGACGCGCGTGAGCCTGCGGGTGCTGATGCGCCAGTCGTAGTAGATGCGCGTCATATAGACCGCGGTGACCACGGTGGTCAGGATGCCGATGCAAAGCGTCACGGCGAATCCCTTGATAGGCCCGGTGCCGAACTGAAAGAGAATCACTCCCGACAGGAACGTCGTCACGTTGGTATCGATGATCGCCGGCAGCGCGCGCTCGTAGCCCGCGTCGATCGCCGCGCGTGCCGATTTTCCCGCGCGCAGCTCCTCGCGTATGCGCTCGTTGATCAGCACGTTGGCGTCGACCGCCATGCCGGCGATCAGTACGATTCCGGCGATGCCGGGCAGCGTGAGAACGGCTTTGAACGCCGCGAGAATCGCGAGCAGAAAGAGAATGTGAAAGATGAGCGCGACGTCCGCCAGAAGTCCCGCGCCTTTATAGTAGACGAGCATGAAAATAACGACGAGCGAGCTGCCGACGATAAAGGAGATCACGCCCTGGCGGATGGAATCGCTGCCGAGCGACGGCCCGACCGTGCGCTCCTCGGCGACCTCCAGAGGCGCCGGCAGCGCGCCCGCCCTAAGCACGATCGCGAGCTCGCGCGCGTCCTTCATCTCGAAGCGGCCGGTGATAGAGGCGCGGCCGCCGCTGATCCGCTCTTGAATGACGGGCGCGGAGTAAACCTTGTTGTCGAGCACGATCGCGAGCCGCCGCTTGACGTTTTCCGCGGTGATGCGCTCGAAAAGCCGCGCGCCGGTGTTGTTGAGCACGAGCTCCACGTACGGCCCTTCGAGGCGCGAGCTCGGGCGCACGTGCGCGTCGGCGATGTAGGCGCCGGTCATGAGCGGCTGCGCCTGCAGGAGATAAGGCGTCCGGTCCTGTCCGTAGAGGATTTGATCGCCGGGGGGCGGGCCGCTTTTCAGAGCATCTTCGACGCTGCGGGTGTCGTCGACGAGCTTGAACTCCAGCAAGGCGGTTTGCTGGATCAGCTTTTTCGCTTCTTCGGGGTCCTGAACGCCGGGGAGCTGCACGAGAATTTCCTGCTGCCCCTGGCGCTGGATGACGGGCTCGCTGACGCCGAATTGATCGATGCGGTTGCGGATCGTCTCGAGCGACTGGTCGACCGTCGCGTCGCGCAGCGACCGGAGTTCTTTTTCCGTGAGCGCGAGAGCCATGTCGGCGGTGCCGCCGGAGACCTGCGAATTCACAACCGTCAGGTTGGTAAACTCGGTCTTTTGCAGATCGCGGATCTTGTCGGCGCTCGCAGCCGGCGCCTTGACGCGGATTTGGGTCCCCTGCCGCACCGCTTCGGTGATCGGGATATTTTTATCCTTCGCGACTTTTAGGAGATCGTCCTTGATGCGCTCGACCGTGTTTTCAATCGCCTTGTCGACCTTCACCTCGAGAACCAGATGGCTCCCGCCCTGAAGGTCGAGGCCGAGATGAATGCGGTCCGTCGGCATATACTGCTTCCACCATTCCGGCAGTTGCAGCTCCCCTTTCGTGTCCTGCGGCACGAAAGAAGGAATGAGGTAAACGATCGCCACGACGGTGGCAACTAGAAAAATGGCTAGGCGGATGAGAACGCTCCGCTGCATGCTTTAAGACTCCTTCGCGTCTTTCGCTTTGTCGCCGCTGACGATGTCGGAGATCTGCGGGCGGTTCACCCGGATTCGCACGTTCGGCGCCACTTCCAAGGTCACGATAGTCTCGGTCAGGGCCACCACTTTACCGTAAATTCCCCCCGACGTCACCACCTCGTCGTTTTTTTTCAGCTGCCCGAGCATCGCCTGATGATCCTTCGCCTTTTTCTGCTGCGGCCGTATAAGCAGCAGGTAAAAAACGACAAAGACGAGTATCAGCGGCGCGAAGCTTATGAGAGCGCTCGGCGCGCCGTTCCCGCCAGCGCCCCCGAATTGGGCATATGCCAGATCGATCATGAATCCTCCGAGTAAAAGAATACAGAATTCAGAAGTCAGGAGTCAGAAGAAAGGCATCGGAGATCGACGGCCGATTCGATTTCTTCTATTCTGTCTCCTGAATCCTGGATTCTGAATTCTCCGCGGTCCTTATTATCTCCTGCAACTTATCTTCGCGGATCGCCGCGCGCAAGCGGGCCATCAGGCGCTGGTAAAAGGCTAGATTATGCAGCGTCAAAAGGTGCGCCGCAAGGATTTCGCCCGCGAGGTGCAGATGCCGGAGGTATGCGCGCGAAAAGTGGCGGCAGCCGTAGCACTCGCACGCCTCGTCGGCCGGGCGCGGGTCGCTCGCGTATTCCGCCCGCCGGATGTTCATTCTCCCGGCCGAGGTGAAAAGCGCGCCGTTGCGCGCGTTCCGTGTCGGCAGGACGCAGTCGAAAAGGTCATAGCCGGCGGCGACCGCCGCGACGAGGTCTTCGGGCCGGCCGATGCCCATCAGATAGCGCGGCCGATCTTCGGGCAAGAGACGCGCTGTATAGCCGCCGATCGCGCGCAGCGCCGCTTCTTCTTCGCCGACGCCCAGGCCGCCCGCGGCGAAGCCGTCGAAGGGCAGCGCCGTCAGCTCGCGCGCGCACTCGAGCCGCAGGTCCTCGAACATCCCGCCTTGCACGATGCCGAAAAGCGCCATGTCGGTTTTCTGCCGCGCGCGCAGCGAGCGCTCGGCCCAGCGCATCGTGCGCAGCGTCGAGGCGCGGGCGTAATCGCGCTCCGCCGGGTGCGGTATGCACTCGTCGAGGACCATTGCGATATCGCTGCCGAGGCGCTCCTGGATGTCGACGACTTTTTCCGGTGTAAGCTTGTGGCTCGATCCATCGAGATGCGATTGGAACTCGACGCCCTCTTCGGTGATCTTTCTCAGCGCCCCCAGACTGAAGACCTGAAATCCGCCGCTGTCGGTGAGGATCGGCCCGTTCCAGCCCATGAAGCGGTGGAGCCCGCCAAGCTTCTCGATCACGTCTACGCCCGGCCGGAGGTACAGATGATAGGTGTTCCCGAGAACGATCCCGCAGCCCGCTTCCTCGAGATCGCGCGGCGTCATCGCCTTGACGGTCGCCTGCGTCCCGACGGCCATAAACGCAGGCGTCTCCACTTCGCCGTGCGGCGTAACCAAGCGGCCTAAACGGGCGTTGGACGACGAATCTTTCTTGATAACGGTGAAGCCGAAAGCCACTTTTACCATATAGGTTTTGAGTTTTGAGTGTTGAGTTATCCGGAAACTAAAAACTCAACACTCAACGCTTTTTTATATTATGAGCATCGCGTCGCCGTAGCTGTAGAAGCGATATTGCTCGCGGATCGCCTCATCATACGCGCGGCGCATGAGATCGAGGCCCGCGAAGGCGGCAACCATTGCGAGCGGCGTCGAGCCGGGAAGATGAAAATTGGTGACGAGCGCGTCGACGGCGCGAAAACGGAATCCCGGCGTGATGAAAAGCCGCGCGATTCCGGAGTCCGCTTCGATTCGGCCTTTCCGCTCCGCGACCCATTCGAGCGTGCGCGTGCTCGTCGACCCGACGGCGACGACACGGCCGCCGCGCGACTTTGCGCGGTTGATCTTATCCGCCGCCTCCTCCGAGAGCGAATAGCGCTCGCCTTCCATCCGATGGTTTTCGATCTTCTCTTCGCGGACCGGCTGAAACGTGCCGGGCCCGACATGGAGCGTTAAAAACGCGGTTTCGATTCCACTCGCGCGCAGCCGGTTGAGCAACTCGGGGGTGAAATGAAATCCCGCGGTCGGCGCGGCTACGGCCCCGGCGTTGCGCGCATAGACCGTCTGGTAGCGCTCGCGGTCGAAGGCTCGATCCGGACGGTCGGCGCCGACATACGGCGGCAGCGGCGTCTCGCCCGCCCGCTCGATCCAGTCGGCGAAGCTGCCGGAGCAGTGAAACTTGACGCCGTAGCGGCCGTTCCCCATGTCGCCGATGATCTCGGCGTGGCCGCCGGCGGCGAATTCAATGCGTCCCCCCGCCTTCGGCTTCTTGGCCGATTCGATCAGCGCGATCCAGAGATTCGGCCAATGCGGGAACGGCTCGACGAGTAGGAGCTCCGCCTGCCCGCCGCTGTCTTTGACGCCGCGAAGACGCGCAGGAAAGACGCGCGTATCGTTCAGCACGAGCAGATCGCCCGCGCGCAGAAATTCCCCCAGCGCCGCGAAGCGGCTGTGGCGAATGGCGCCGCTTCGACGGTCAATGACCATGAGACCGGCCGCCGCGCGGTCCGCCGCCGGCACGGCCGCGACGAGCGAGCGCGGCAGCTCGTACATGAGTTCCTTAAGTTCCATGGGATGAAGACAGAGACAGAGATTCGACACAGAGAACGGGAACAAAGATCCGGCGATGCTTGTATCGGTCTGTCTCTGTCCCTATCTCTGTCTAATCACGTATCGCTTTTCTTGAGGAACGGCGCAAGGAGATCGATCGGCACCGGAAAAATCGTCGTCGAATTCTTCTCGGACGCGATCTCGACGAGACTCTGGAGAAAACGGAGCTGGAGCGCCATCGGGCTCGCCGCCATGACATCGGCCGCTTCCTTTAATTTTTGCGATGCCTGGAACTCGCCTTCCGCATGGATAACCTTGGCGCGCCGCTCGCGCTCGGCCTCGGCCTGCTTCGCCATCGCGCGCTGCATCTCCTGCGGGAGATCGATGTACTTGATCGCGACCTGCGAGACCTTGATGCCCCACGGGTCGGTGTGCTGATCGATGATCATTTGCAGATGCGCGTTGATCTTCTCGCGCTCGGCCAAAAGCTCGTCGAGCTCGGCTTCGCCGCAGACGCTCCGGAGCGTCGTCTGGGCGAGCTGGGAAGTGGCGAATAAATAGTTCTCGACCTCGCGGATCGCGCGGTTGGGGTCGAGCACGCGGAAGTAGAGCACCGCGTTGACCTTGACCGAGACGTTGTCGCGCGTGATGACGTCCTGCGGCGGGATATCCATCGTAACGGTGCGGAGATCGACGCGCATCATTTTCTCGACGATCGGTATGACGTAGGTCACACCGGGGCCGCGCGGCTCGACCATGCGCCCGAGGCGGAAGATGACGGCGCGCTCGTACTCGCGGAGGATCTTGATGCCGCTTATGAGCAGGATGACGACGATGACAATGACCGTCGCCGGGGGTCCGAAGCCTAGCATAACGCCTCCTCTCAACTCCTCGCTGTTTCCTGCGCCGCGCGCCGCACCCTCAAGCGCAGCCCGTCGACGCCGACGACCTGGACTTTCTCTCCCGCTCCGATTTCTTCTTCCCCCTCGGCGCTCCACTGCTCGCCGTGGATAAAGACGCGGCCTGTCGGATTGAGCGCGGTGCGCGCCTCGCCGATCTCTCCGACCATGCCTTCCACTCCCATCGTCTGGCGGCGTTTCTGCGTGCGCAGCACGAGGTAGCCGATGAAAAACATGTAGGCGGTGAGTGTGCCGACGGCGGCGAAGATGATCGAGCGCCCGACCACGAGGTCGGAGTTCTGCGTGTCGAAGAGCAGCAGCGAGCCGATGGCGAGCGAGATCGCGCCGCCCACGCCGACGACGCCGAAGCTAGGCAGAAACGCCTCTGCCACGAGCAGCGCGATGCCGAGCGCTATTAGCGCGAGGCCCGCATAATTGATCGGCAGAATCTGAAACGAGGCGAACGCGAGCAGCAGCGCGATGGCGCCCGCGACGCCAGGAAAGATGACGCCGGGATGAGAGAACTCCATGTAGAGCCCGAGGATGCCCGCCATGAGCAGCAGATAGGCGATCTGCGGATCGGCGAGCGTATTGATGACTCTCTGTTTGAGCCCCATCTCGAAGCGCTCGACGCGCGCGTTTTTCACCGAGAGCACGACGTCGCGCCCGTCGATGTCGACTTTTCGGCCGTCGGCCTGATTGAGCAGATCGTCGAGATTCGCGGCGACGATGTCGACGACGTTTTTCTTCAGCGCCTCTTTTTCGGTGATCGAGACGCTCTTCCGCACCGCCTGGATGGCCCATTCCGTGTTGCGCCCGCGCTTCTGCGCGATCGTCTCGCCGAACGACGCGGTGAAGTTCTCGAGCTTCTCGCCCATGACGCCCTTCACTTCGCCGCCGCCGCCGGTCACCGGATGGGCCGCGCCGATGTTCGTTCCCGGAGCCATCGCCGCGATATGGGCCGAGAGCGTGATGAATACGCCGGCGGAGCCGGCGCCGGCGCCGCTCGGCGCGACGTAGACGATTACCGGGACCGGCGCGCCCAGGATCTCTTTGACGATCGAGCGCGTGGAGGTGAGCAGACCGCCGGGAGTATCGAGCTGAATGATGAGCGCCTTGGCGCCGCTTTCGCGGGCGCGCGCGATGCTCTCGCGGATGAAATCGTCGACGGCGGGATTGATTCCGCCGTCGATCGAGATGAAATCCACGCGGGGCGTGCCGGAACTCTTCACCTGAGCGGCGAGCGGCAGAGCGCCGGCGATCAGGCACAGAAGCCAGAGCACCCTAAGCGCTTTTAAGCGCTTCGATGACTTTCTTGATATCTTCCCAGACAAGTTTTTTGTCTCCGGGGTTGCGCAAGAGATAGGCCGGATGAAACGTCGGCATGAGCCTGATGCCCTGATACTCGTGCCACTGGCCGCGCAGGCGCGTGATGGGCTGTTTCGACTGCAGCAGGCATTGGACGGCGAATT
Source organism: Binatia bacterium (assembly GCA_035259465.1). Taxonomy (GTDB): domain Bacteria; phylum Desulfobacterota; class Binatia; order UBA9968; family UBA9968; genus JAJPJQ01. The sequence continues at coordinate 4,153 of DATFWH010000364.1, read as the reverse complement.
TTCCCAGCGCGATGATAATTTTCGGCCCGACCAGATCGACCTGTTTCTTCAGAAATGGCTCACACGACTCGACCTCGTCGGGCTCGGGGTTACGGTTCTCGGGTGGGCGGCATTTCACCACGTTGGCAATGTAGACGTCCTCGCGCTTGAGACCCATGCCTTTGGTGATGATATCGGTGAGAAGCTGTCCGGCGCGCCCGACGAACGGCTCTCCCTTGAGGTCTTCGTCGCGCCCCGGCCCCTCGCCCACAAACATGACTTTGGCGCGCGGGTTGCCCACGCCGAAAACCAGATGCGTCCTGCCGGACCAGAGCTTGCACCGGCGGCAGTCGCCGATCGCCGCGCGGAGCTCGTCAAGGCTTTTGCTTTCGCTGACGGACGAATCGACGGCGGGACCGAATAAATTTCCCGGCGCCGGCTTACTTGGGCTCATTGGCTTGGGCGTCATGGGCCTGGGGAGCGCGACAATACCGGCGGCGGCCCGGGTTTGTAAATGCCGGCGTAGCGCGGCGGCGATTTGCCGCAACTCGCCGCGTTCATCGGAGGATATTTCCACGGGAAGGAGTTTATCATCGTTGCCCAAGCGCTATCAACTAAGGCAGATGCCGGTCGTTTTCCTTTAACTGCCTCAGAAAGCGTGTACGAGAGTCGGTCAAAAAGGCCGTCGTAGAGGGCCAAAGATAGTCGGCATATGTGTAGACGAAACTTTGAAACGCACCGTTGTAATAGAGCAGCGTAAGCTCGGAATAGATGCCGCGCCCGAGATAAATCCGGTGGCCTGCGCTCTTTGTGGACGCCAGGACCACCTTGCCGGCATCGATGTACCCGGGATCGATGTTGATCCGCCGGCCGCCTCCTGCGCGGTGGCGGCGCTCGATCTCTTGCGTCTGTAATTTGATCTCCGGCAGCGCTTCCGGAGACAGCGGACGGGAGAAGGCGACGAACTGCCGGTAGAGATCGGACCCCATCTCCGGCGCATAATAATCGCTCACCGCCCAGGGCAAAACTTCGCTCCGCGCATCCACCGGGCCGAAAAGCGCGGAGAGCTCCGTCTCCGCGTCAACTAGCAAATCGCTTTTCGAAGACAGCAGAGCGGCGAAGAGCTTAACCGGCTTGGGATTTCCCGGCATGCCCATAAATGAAGTGAAATCTAACGCCGGTCGGTTTTCAGCGCGTACAGGTGATCGAAGATGCGGTCGGCGAGCTCGTCCTTGGTCATCAGCGGGAGCGTCACCACGTTGCCGCTGCGGTCGAGGATCGTCGCGATGTTGGTATCGCCCTCGAATCCGCTGCCTTCGGCGGAGACATCGTTGGCGACGATCATGTCGAGGTTTTTCTCGCGCAGCTTTTTTTCCGCGTTCGCAACGACGTTATCGGTCTCGGCGGCGAAACCGACGAGCAGACGGCCGTCTTTTTTGATGCCCAGCTCTTGGAGAATATCGGGATTGCGTTTGAGCTCGAGTCGGAGCGCGGCGGCCGTTTTCTTGAGCTTCTTCGGCGCGGTCTCGACCGGAGAGTAATCGGAGACCGCGGCCGCCATGACGACAGCCGTCGCCTCGCCAAACCGTTCCAGCACCGCCTGCCGCATCTCTTCGGCCGTCCTCACCGGAACGAGCCGCGCCTTCGCCGGCGGCGGCAGCGAAGTCGGTCCGGCGACGAGCATCACCGCAGCGCCGCGGCGCGCTGCCGCGCGCGCCAAGGCATAGCCCATTTTACCCGAGGAGCGGTTGGTGATGAAGCGCACCGGGTCGATCGGCTCCTGATTCGGCCCCGCCGTTATCAGCAGCCGCTCACCCGCTAAGTCCTTTTTTTTTAGCAGCCCGCGGATTTCTTCGACGATCGCCTCCGGCTCGGGGAGACGTCCCTTGCCTTCGTAGCCGCAGGCGAGGTAGCCCTCGGCCGGCTCCATGAAAAGATACCCTACGCGGCGAAGCTTGCGGATATTTTCCTGCACGATGGGATTTTCGAACATGTGCACGTTCATCGACGGCGCAAAAAGCACCGGCGCTTGCGTCGCCATGACGACGGTCGTCAAGAGATCGTCCGCGATTCCCGAAGCGATTTTGCCGATGATGTTTGCGGTCGCAGGGGCGATGACGAAGACGTCGGCCTGGTCGGCGAGGTTGATGTGGCCGATCTGAGACTCCTCGGTAAGGCTGAACGTGTCAGTGGCTACGGGCCGGCCGGAGAGCGTCTGAAACGTGAGCGGCGTAACGAAGTTACTCGCCTCCCGCGTCATCGCGACCTGTACGGAGAAGCCGTCCCGGACGAGCAGCCGGACCAACTCTACGGCCTTGTAGCACGCTATTCCGCCGGTCACTCCGAGCACCACGCGGGGCGCTTGCCGATCGTCGCTCACGGCCTAAAAATACCCGATTGGACAGGGGTTTGCAAACTTTTGGAGCCGGGCCTCCGGAAGGTCATTTTTTGCCCAAAGTTCATCTTGACGGGCGGGGTGACTTCGTGTACAAGGAGCATGGGTTTTCCTAAAACACCGGAGGGTCAAATGATGAGTCGGCGGATGGGTTTTTCATTGATTTTATCGCTAGCTATCGCTTTCGCGGTGGGCTACGGCGCGCGCGCTTGGGCGATCGAGATCGGCGCCCGATCCGACGCCATTGCGGCCGATATCTCAGCCGCGCCATCGGCGGAGGAAATCCTCGAAGCGCAAGCGGCGCCTGCCGCCGAAGCCGAGGTGGATCCTTGGGAAGGCTTCAACGAACCCGTCTTTCGCTTCAACAAGAGGGTCGACGAGGTTGTTCTCAAACCTATCGCAACCGCGTGGGATCGCGCGCTGCCGGATTCGTTTCAGCGGAGCCTGCACAACGCCATCGACAATCTTTTGGTTGTCCGCCGCGTCGTGAACAACCTGCTTCAATGGAAGCCGGAACGGGCCGGACGCGAGCTGGCGCGCTTCACCATTAATTCCACGATCGGTTATGTCGGTCTTCTCGACGTCGCGAAGGATTACTTCGGCATACAGCAGGCGGACGAAGACTTCGGACAGACGTTGGCGGTTTGGGGAGTGCAGAGCGGTCCCTACCTCGTGTTGCCGTTTACGTCGCCCACCACCGTTCGCGATGGAGGCGGAAGAATTATTGACGGCCTCATGTTCCCGGCTGCGTGGGTTTGGCCTTGGGGAGCGAGCGCAGCCCTTCTGGTGGGCGATACCATCAACGAGCGCTCCTTGAATCTCGACCGCTACGAGCGCGTCGAGGAGTCGGTCGTCGACCTTTACAGCGCTGTGCGCAACGCCTACTTCCAGAGACGCGCCGCGGCAATCAGAGAATAGCGAACTTTTCGGCACTCGAAAAAGCAAAAGGGCCGGTGGTCGACGGACCATCGGCCCTTTGCTTTTCTGCCGACGTCACGCGCGAGCGGCGGCAGAAGATCCCGCCTCAAGCTCGAACCTCCGGCAGCAGCCGGATGAGATCCAACTTGGAAAACGGTTTCGCCAGCAAATTGGCGTTGTACCGGTGCCTCTCCTCCTCGAGCATTGTTCTAAACCGGCTTAGATCGGCGCTCATGTAAATCGTCCGGATACGCGGGTCGTGCGTCCGGATATAGCGCATAAGCTGAAAGCCGTCGCAGCGCGGCATCTGGATATCTGTAATGACCAGGTCCGGCTTGAACAGCAGATAATTAAAATAGCCGTCGTTGCCGTCGACAGCGATCTTTACCTCGTAGCCCTGCTCCTCCAGTATCTGCTGCAGAATCTCGGCAAACGCTGAATCGTCGTCCACAATTAGCGCTTTGTGCATTCTTCGCTCCCCGATCGGAACGAATAACGCAAGCGCGATGCCAGGAAAGTACAGGCTGGAAAAGCTGGGAGTTATTTGGATTTTTTCGCTCCGACAAGATGATCGCGAGACGTCTGCCGGAGGCGAATGCCTACATACATTTGTGAACAATCAGAGGCAAATAATTGAAATATCTGGAAATTTCGAAACGGAGGGGATTTCCTCCGAATCAGCGGCCTTTTTTGAAGCTCTCGGCGTTGATTTCGTACTTCTTCAGCAGGTCGTAAAAATCAGCGCGGTACTTGCCGGCGAGGCGGGCCGCCTGACTGATGTTGCCGCCGCTGAGCTCCAGCAGCCGGATGAGGTAGTTCTTTTCGAATGCTCCCTTGGCCTGCTTGAGCGGCCGCCACGGC
>DATFWH010000363.1:0-2754 GCA_035259465.1 Binatia bacterium | reverse complement strand
GTCCGCCGCGCCGGGCACAACCGTCGCGCGCGGCTCGAGGCGTCTATGCAGAAATCCGCCCGCGGCTGCGAATGAAATAAACAGCAAGCCCGCGGCGGCGAAGGAGACCTGAAAGCCGTAAGTCTCCGCGAGCCAGCCCATCATCAACGGTATCACGAGCGGGCAGATGATCCAGCCGAGACCGCTGACGGCCATCGCCGTCGTGCGCTCCCCCGCGCGGCTGAACTCCGTCGCCTCGACTTGATAGAGCAGATCCATGAAGCTGCCGGCGCAGCCGGCGATGACGATCGCGGGCGCGAGCGCCGCCGCGTTCTGCACGCTGCCCGTAACGATGAGCGACAGACCCAGACCGGCCATGCCGAAGGCGTAAATCTGCGCCCGGCGCGGCATCGTGATGAGGCCGGCGAGCGCGAAGCCGATCAGGATCGGCCCAACGGTGCGGAGCGCCGAGAGCGCGCCGATCCATTGATCGCGGTAGCCGACGGACTCGAGATAGAGTGGATACATCGACTGGCTCATCACCGACGGCAGCGAGGCGGCGAAGGAGACCGAAACCGTGAGCCAGACGTGGCGCTGGACGAGAAAGCGTCCGATGCCGCCGGCGACATGGGCGAGCTTGCGCCCGTGAGGCTTCGGCTCGGTATGCGGGAAGACGAAAGTCAGGACGAGGGAAACCGCCGAAAGCGCGATGATCGCTGCGAAAGCTTCCGCGAAGCCCATCAGTCCCAGGATGACACCGCCGAGCGTCAATCCCGTGAAGCCGCCGGCGTAATTCCAGGCGGAAAGGCGGCCGAGCTTTTTTCCGTGGTGGGCGCCGGGAAGCTGGCTCACGAGCGACTGGATCGAGATCCAGAACGTGCTGCGCGAGCAGAACGCGAGCGACTGCGCGACGGCGATCAATAGATAGCGGTCGGCGGCGAGCAGCGTCGCTCCGGCGAGTCCCATCATGAGAAAGCAGGCGCGCAGCGTGCGGCGCTCGCCGAAGCGATCGGAAAACGCGCTGCCGCCGAAGCGGACGACGAGCTCGATCAGAACCGGCAGCGAGACGAGGCTGCTGATCGTGACGATCGAATAGCCGAGAGACAGGCCGTAGAGCGGCACGAGCACCTGGAGCGCGCCCATGCACACGTTCCAGGAAAAGCCGCTCGCGTACAGGGCGACGACGCGCGCGCTTGCGGCTCCTCCGGTGCGCATGAAGATAATTTAGTTGGAAGCGGCGCCGCCGTCGGCCGCTTGCAGCAGATAGGTCTGGATGAATTTGTCGAGGTCGCCGTCGAGCACGCGGTCGGCGTCGCCGATCTCGACGCCGGTGCGGTGGTCCTTCACCATGCGGTAGGGCGCGAGCACGTAGGAGCGGATCTGGCTGCCCCAGGCGATGTCTTTCTTGGTCTTGTGGTAGACTTCCATTTTTTCCTTCTGCTTCTCGAGCTCCAGCTCGTAGAGGCGCGAGCGCAGGATCTTCATCGCCATCGCCTTGTTCTTGTGCTGCGAGCGCTCGTTCTGGCAGGCGACGACGATGTTCGTCGGCAGGTGCGTGATGCGGACGGCCGAGTCGGTCTTGTTGACGTGCTGGCCGCCGGCGCCGCTGGAGCGATACGTGTCGATTCTCAAATCCGCCTCGTTGATCTCGACCTTGATCGTGTCGTCGACCTCGGGATAGACGAAGACCGACGCGAACGAGGTGTGGCGACGCGAGTTCGCGTCGAACGGCGAGATGCGCACGAGCCGATGGATGCCCGCCTCGGCTTTCAGATAGCCGTAGGCGTACTGCCCTTCGACGGTGAACGTGACGCTCTTGACGCCCGCTTCCTCGCCGGGCTGGTATTCCATGATCTCGTGGCGGTAGCCCCTGCGGTCGGCCCAGCGGAGATACATGCGCAGCAAAATCTCCGCCCAGTCCTGCGCCTCGGTGCCGCCGGCGCCGGGATGGAGCTCGACGATCGCGTTGCGCGCGTCGTCGGGGTCGCCGAGCATCTGTTTGAGCTCGATCTCCGCCAGCTCCTCGGCGACTTTGCCGACCTTGGCGGCCGCTTCGCTGAGCGCCTCCTCGCTCTTCTCGTCCTTCGAGAGATCGAGGAAGAAGCGCGCCTCTTCGAGCTCGGCGCGGTGCTTCTCCCACGAATCGAGGACGTTCTTGATGCCGGCCTGCTCTTTGAGGATCGTTTGCGCCTTGTCGGCGTCGTTCCAGAAATCGGGCTTGGAGGTGAGCTGGTTCAGCTCTTCGAGGCGCTTCTTCTTGCTGTCGAAGTCAAAGACGCCTCCGGAGCTGGTCGAGCCGCTCCTCGAGACGGGTGAGCTGGGCTTGGGTTTCTTCGAACATGCGCGTGAATTTCTAAAGTCCATTCATTATAGCAGCGCGGCGCCGCGCTTTCCACAAATCGCGCGCGCGATTTTTTTCTCCAGCGCGCGCATAAGGCGGGCGTCTTTCGCCGAGCGCTCGTGGTCGTAGCCGAGCAGATGCAGAATGCCGTGGATCAAAAGCCGGTCGATCTCCTGGCTCAAGGTCCAGCCGCCCGTTTTGGCCTGCTCGCGCGCTTGATCGATGGAGATCACGACGTCGCCGAGGAGCTTGGGGCCGCCGTTCATGGGCGTTTCCACCTGGAACGAGAGCACGTCGGTCGGTTTGGGTTTGCGGCGATACTTCTTGTTGAGCTTGGCGATCGCGTCATCATCGACGAGCGCCAGGCTCAGCTCGCTGTTGGATTCCTCGACGAAGTCGAGGATTTTTTCCGCGGTGCGCTGGATGCGCCGCAG
>DATFWH010000362.1:0-6664 GCA_035259465.1 Binatia bacterium | reverse complement strand
CCGCCCCTACGTCACGACGTTACTTCAAGGGAACGGTCATAAACACGTGCGGCTCGTTGCCGACGACGCGCGAGACGTGGCCCTTGCCGCTCAAATCTTCGGCGAGCATGACGTCGCCGCTTTTGAACAGCCGGACTCCGTCGGCGCACTCGATCTCCCACTTGCCCGAGAGCGAGACGACGTACTGGCGGCGCGGCGCGGGATGCCAGTCGATCACATGGCCCGCCGGCGCGCTGCGGAAAACGACGCCGGATGCGTTTTGGATCTCCGTCGTCGCGATGCCGGCGCCGGTAAAGCGCGCCTCGATCTCCTCGAAGTGCGATTTGCCGTCGGCGCCAGCATAGAGCCTCACGATTTTCATTCGCTCGCCCGCTCGGCCTGCAAAGTCACATGCGGCCCGCCGAACGCCTCCGAGCGGTTGCCGAAGAGCACCAGAGGCTCGCTGCCGGTATTGGTGATCTGGTAGTAGTCTTTAGCGGGGAAGAACACGACGTCGTTTTTTGCGATCGGCCGCTCGCTGCCGTCGATGCCCTTGACAACGCCGCTGCCCTCGATCACGAGAAACGTCTCGGGCGAGGCGTGGTAATGCATGTCGGTTCCATCGCCGGGCTTGAACCAGAGCATCCACGAGCGAAAGTTGCTGGCTTCGAAGAGATTGATCTTGCGCCGCTTGCGCTCCTCGGTCTCGTCGATTTTGCGCTTCAAGTTGACGAAATCCATCGGCAGCCTCCTTTGGCCGGTTTGCCCGGCTGGAACTTTTTATAGCCCATCCCGCGCAAAAGCAAAACAGCCCGCTGAAGCGGCGGTCGATCCGCTGTTTTGCTTTTATTTTCGCCTCCGGGTTGCTATATGGTGGGTCATTTTATGGAAATCGTTCTCGCAACACTTTGGATTTATCGCGTCGCGTTCCGGCGCACGCTGGAGCTTTTGAGCGCGAACCTGCCGGTCATCTTCGCGCCGCTCGCCTACAGCGTGATTCTCTCGCTCGGGACTTGGCTGCTCGCGCCGCTCGGGCTCATCGGCAGTTTTATCATGACCGCGCTGGAGGCCGCGTGCGCCAGCTCGGCTCTTTTTTTGATCGAGAATATCGTGCGCATGGGAAAGGCCGGCGTCGGCGACTTCATCCGAGGCTTCACCGTTTATCTTGGGGAGATTCTCACGATCTTCTTCATCTTGTGGGTTCCGATGCTGCTGCTCCGGGAGGTGGCAGCCTCGACGCCGCAGGGGTCCACCATCATTCTATGCGTCCAGTTGCTGTTTTATGTGATTTTGAACCCGGTGCCGGAGCTGATCTATCAGACGCGCGCGTCGGGCATCGGGCTGCTCTCGGCGAGCTATGAGTTCATTGTGGAGAATTGGGTCGAGTGGTTCGTGCCCAATGTGGCGATCCTCATTGCCGGCTACTGGCTGCTGATTTGGCTCGATATCCCCGCGTCTTACCTGCCGACTCTGCTGTCGACTTTTCTGTTGTATTCGGTTTTTCTTTTGCTGCTGACGTTTTTGATGATTTTCCGCGGGCTCGTCTTCTCCGAGCTGAACGGCACGACGCGGCGGAGCCGCGCCTACCGCTATCGCGCCCGCTCGGACTGACGACCGTCGGTTACTTTCTTTTGCGCGGGTCTTCTAAGGCAGACGCGCTTGATGAGATGGTAGCCCTCGTGCCCGGCGAGGAAAATACCGAGCGCGAAGCCGCCCCAGCTGATCAGCGAAGCGACGATCACAGCCGCCGCTTTGGTCTCGTGCGAATAGGGCAGAAACAGCATAATAATGATGTAGGCGAGATAGACGGTGAAGCTCACGGCGATCAGCGACACACCGACGACAAACCGCATCCGTCGGACCCTCGTCGCGCGCTCATCGGTGAGATCCGGGCCTTTCATATCCGGCAGTAGTGTAACATATTTCAGCGCTTTTCTCCTGCTTGACAGCCGCGCGGCGCTCATCTTTAATCAAGCCGACATGATGAAGCTCTATACTTTTTTTCGCAGCTCGGCGTCCTATCGCGTGCGCATCGCGCTCAATCTGAAGGGCCTCTCTTACGAGACGGCGCCGGTTCATCTGCGGCGCGGCGGCGGCGAGCACCTGGCCCCCGCCTACATCGCGAAAAACCCCCAGGCGCTGCTGCCGGCGCTCGAAGACGACGGCCGCGTGTTGACGCAGTCGCTCGCGATCATCGAATACCTCGAAGAGCGCCATCCCGAGCCGCCGGTTTTGCCCAAGGAAGCCGCCGACCGCGCGCTCGTGCGCTCGATGGCGCTCGCCGTTGCGTGCGAGGTCCATCCGATCCAGAATCTGCGTGTGCTGAATTATTTGAAGAACCAATTGAAACAGTCCGAAGATATCGCAAATGCCTGGGCGCGCCACTGGATCGCGCTCGGGTTTTCCGCCCTGGAGGAGATGATCGCCGCGGGGCCGCGCCGCGGCGCGTTCTGTTTCGGCGACGCGCCGACGCTCGCCGACATCTGCCTCGTGCCGCAGCTCGCGAACGCGCGGCGCTTCGGCTCGGACCTCTCCGGCTATCGCAACATCCTCCGCATCGAGGCGGAGTGTGCTAAAATTCCGGCGTTCGTCGAAGCCGCGCCGGAAAATCAGCCGGACGCGGAATAAAGGAGCGCGTATGGAATTCACCGGCATCTACTGCGCCAACATCGTCCCGTTCACGCCCGACGGGAAATCGATCCGCTTCGACGAGCTCGAGCGCCTTTACGTCGACTTCAAGAAAAACGGCGTCTCCGGCATGGTGTGCAACGGCCACGCGGGCGAGGGCGAGCTTCTGACGCGCTCGGAAAAACTCGAAGTGGTCAAGCTCGCTCGGCGCGCCCTCGGCAACGATTATCCGATCGTCGCGGGCGTACACGCGCTCCCGACGTGGGAATTGATCGAGCAGGCCGCCGAGGCGCGCGAGGCCGGCGCGGACGCCGTCATGCTCTGCGCACCGCCGCTGTTCGCCTGGCACGCCGATCGCCATCCGGAATTCGGCATCAACCAGGTGCGCGCGGTCGCCGAGGCGCTGCCCGATCTGCCGATCGTGCTGTTCCAGTACTCGCCGAACAATCCGTTTTATTACAAACCCGACGTGCTCGCGCGCATCTGCCGCGAGATCCCGCAGGTGCAGGCGATCAAGATGGCGACCAATGTCGACGTGGCGCAGTTCGAGGAGGAAGTGCGCGCGGTGCGCTCCGTCCAGCGGAAGGTTTACCTGCTGCCGGCGAACGGCCGGACGTTTTACTATGCTTTTCAGCTCAAGCCCGACGGCGCGCTTTCCGGCTCGGCCAACTTCGCGCCCGCGCACGATGTCGAGCTGTTCCAAGCGGCCACACGCGGCGATCTGAAGCGCGCGAAAGAGTTACACGACGAGATTTTTCCGGTCTTCCGGCTGGTCTACCGCGACCCCTACGTCTATCTCCATATCCGCTACAAATACTGCGCGTGGCTGTTGGGCAAGATCTCGAGCCCGGCGGTGCGCTCGCCGCTGACGCCGCTGCCTGAAGATGAAGTGAACGGGCTTAAAGAAGGGCTGCGCGCGAGCGGCTTCGAGTTGAGGCTTAGATAAGCCGCCGCTCGCCAACCCTTAGTACTACCTTCTGATCGCGAGCGTGGCCTTTTTCACGACGCCCGCGTAGGACGCCGTAATTGTCGCCGACGTTTTCCCGCCCGCCGTCGTCGTAACGCTGAAGTTGGCCGACGACGCGCCCGCGGGAACCGTCACGCTGCTCGGCACGCTCGCGCGCGATGTCTTGCTGCTGACGAGATTGACGACGACGCCCCCGAGCGGCGCCTTGCCGCTCAAGGTCACCGTCCCCTGCGAGCTGTTCCCGCCGACGACGCTGGTCGGATTCAACGTGAGCGAGGAGAAGACCGGCGGCTTCAGCGCGAGCGGCGCCGATTTGCTCACGCCGTTGTAGGTAGCCGTAATCGTCGCGTTGCTCGCCGCCGCGACCGGCACCGTCGTCACGGTGAAATTCGCCGTGGTCGCGCCGGCGTTGACCGTGACGTTGGCCGGCAGCGTCACGGCCGGATTGCCGGTCGCGAGATCGACGATCAAGCCTCCGGCGGGCGCGGCCGTGGTGAGCGTCACCACCCCGGCCGACGTCTGCCCGCCAGTAACTGTGCCCGGGCTGACCGAAACGGCCGCGAGCGCCGCGTCCGTCGTCGTCGACCCGGAAGCGTTGTAACCCAATTCGATCACTTCGAAATCGTTCGCCGTGAGCGCGCCGAACGCCGGATTCAAGATGCCGTTGTCCCAGCGCGTGTCGTAGGTGCCGGTAATGTACATGTCCGAGCCGTTGTCGGCGACGATCAAGCCGTATTTTTGCATCGCGCGGAAAATTTTCTGCGCGCCGGGATCGCTCGTCCGCTGGGTCACGTCGACGCTCGCCTTCAGGCGCAGCCGCGCGCCCATCGGCAGCGCGCCCGCGGTCGAGCCCGCGCGGTGCGAGGCGGGATAGACGTAGCCGTTGGTCGAGCGCACGGTCACGCGAAAAGCGTGGCCGATGTCGGCGATCGACGGATCGTAAGCCTCGTCGTAGCGAATGAGTCCCGGCAAAATCGCGAGACCCGCGGCGTCGGCCGAGGTCCAGGTGTCGGGCCGGCGGTTATTGGTATTCATGTCGAAGAACGCGCCCGAGCCGGCCGACCATTTCTTCAGCGTCGAGTCGTAAAAGACATTGTAGAGCTCGTAGAGGTAATTGCGGTCGGCGTCGACGATCAGCAAGTGCCGGTCCTGGCTGCCGGTGAGATCGACGTTGCCGGGATCGCCGCCTTCGATCCAGAAAGGCTGCGTCTGCGCTGCCGGCGGAATCGGGTAGAAGGGAAAGCTTTTGTCGGTTACATGATCGACGCCGTCGCTCTCGTCCGAATAGAGAAAATCGACCGCCACGAGGTCGGTGTTCGCCACGCCTGTGACTACCGCATAGGGCATGCCGTAGATCGCGTTCGGGTCCTGCGGGTCGCCGGCGTTGCCGCCGAGATCGGGATGGAGTCGGCGCGTGCCGCCGTTGTTGATGAACGAAATGTATTTCGACGAGTTGGAATCGACCGGCCAATTACTGATGTCGAGATTCCACCAGTTGTCCGCGGGAAACAGCGGCAGCGGATCGGGCAGCGCGCCGTTGCGCGTGCCGGTCATAGCGCCCGCGGGCGCGGTCGATGCGAAAACAAGCAGCAGAGCGAGCGCCGCTGTGCGGCGGATCAACAAACGCAGGCGTCGAATCATATCGGCGGTAAACAGCAAGCCGCATGCCGGAGCGGAGCCGCACGCGGCGGTGGGAAAAACAGGAGGAGGATGGGAAAACTAAGACATTTCTAGACTTCCGCCGTGACGGGTTGCGGCACTGCCGCGCATTGAGCGTCTTTTTCCTGCATGCTCGCGGAATAAACCTGCGTTTTTTCTCTCTTGACGGCCCTTCGAAATTTGCCCTATTTTGCGGTGCCAAAGGAGCCGTCGATGTGTAGATCACTAGCTTTGCTTCTAGCCGTCATGGCCCTCGGGGCCGCCGCTGATTTATGGGCGGCCAAAGTCTCGATCCTCGTCGACCTCGACCCGAACAGCGCCGATCAGACCGTCATCGTCGAGACCGTGACCGCCGACGCGAGCGGCCTGCTCTACGTCTGCGACCGCGTCACCGGCAACGTCATCCGCATCGACCCTAAAGATCCCAAGCTCGTCGTCGTCGGTCTCATAGAGGCGCGCGACATCGACGGCAAAAAGGTCCGCGCCGACTCCTCCGGCTTAGTCTTCAGCCGCGACGGCGATCTCTACCTCACGAGCGGCGCGTTCCGCGAGATCGTCCGCATCAAGAAAGCCGATTTGAATCCGGCGAAGCCCGGCAAAGCCGAGACTTTCGCTACCGGCACCGAAGGCGCGAACGGCATCGCGTTCGACAAGAACGGCATTCTCTACGTCTCCGGCGGGCGGAACGGGAAAATTTACCGCATCGGAAAATCCGGCGGCGCGGCCGAGGACTGGGCGCACATCGAGCTTTTCACGCGCACGCTGCCCGACGGCAAAACGCAGCAGGCGATTCCCGCCAACGGCCTGGTTTTCGACAAAAAAGGCGAGACGCTCTACGTCGCGGATACGGCGCGCGGCGCGGTCTGGAAAATTCCGGTCGAAGCGAACGGCAAAGCGGGCAAGCCGGCGCTTGTCGCCCAGAGCCCGCTGCTCGAGGGCGCCGACGGCCCGGACTTCGATCCGCAGGGGCGCCTCTGGGTCGCCGCCAACGAGCGCAACGCGATCGTCATGGTGAAGCTCGACGGCAAGGTCGAGGAGATCGCGAAGAACGACAGCAAGGGGCCGCTCGAGTTTCCCACATCGGTCGTCTTCGTCAACGGGATCGCTTACGTCAGCAACTTCGACACGCCGCGGCGCGACAACCTCGCCGCCGACGGCAAGACATCGCTCGACGGAATCGGCGCGTCGATCGTCAAGATAGAACCGTAACGTAATTCAAGGAGGATTCATGGCCAAGTTCATCTTTGCTGCGATCGTTCTCGTAGTCGGCGTAGTCGCGAGCCAGATACTCCGTCGGCGTCTCGACGGCGTTCTCGCGGAGCGCAAGCCGCAGCTCGCTAAATCTCTGGAATGGGTCGGGCATCTGTCGTTGATTCTCGGCGTCGGCATCGCCGCAGTGATCGTGATCACGTCGATTTTTGTCGTGATTCC
>DATFWH010000361.1:0-7795 GCA_035259465.1 Binatia bacterium | reverse complement strand
ACGCACCTTGACGCGGCCGAGGGCCGCGAGCGTCAGCGCGCCGATGATCGTTCCGAGACCGGGCGCCGCGGAGATGAAGCCGAGCCCCGACGCGCCGACGTGCAGGACCTCCTTTGCGAAGACCGGCAGCAGGATGATGTAGGAGCGGCCGAAAATGCTTACGAACGCCGAGCCGATCAGCAGCGTGAGAATGAGCTTCTGGTGGCGGATATAACGCAGTCCGTCGAAGAAGCTCTGCGTCATGCCGACTCGTCCGGTCGCGTCCTGAGGCGGGATGTTCATGCGAAACAACGCCCAGATGATCGCGAAGTAGCTCACGGCGTTGATGTAGAAGCAGCCGTCGATGCCGACGCGGTCGACGAGCAGGCCGACCAGGCTCGGGCCGAGGAGCCCCGCACCCTGCCAGGTGATCGAGTTGAGCGCGAGCGCGTTCACGAGGTCTTCGCGGCTGACGAGCTTGGGAATCAGCGATTGGCGCACCGGCTGCTCGAAGGCCCACGCGGTCGAAGTGATCGCGCCGAGGATGAAAATGTGCCACGCGTGAATCATCTGGAGCGACACGAGAATGGCCAGGACAAAGGCGGTGATGAGCGAGACGATCTGAATCCACATCATCACGAGTCTGCGGTCCCAGCGGTCTGCGACGAGCCCGCCAATGAGGAAAAAGCAAAACAGCATCGCCGTGCGCAGCAGGCTGAAGAGGCCGAGGATCAGCGGCGAATCGGTCAGCTCGTACAAGAGCCAGCCTTGGGCGACATTCTGCATCCAGGCGCCGACGTTCGAGACGAAATAGCTGGACCAGTACCAGAAAAAATCCGGGTAGCGCAGCGCGCGAAAAACCCCGCTTCCTCGCATCGACACAAATCCTTCCTTGGTGGAAATAAAACGGAACGGGGCCGCTTGCTCAGCCCCCGCCGCCCAACTTCTTCCGGCGCAAAAATTCGTCGGCGACGTCGCGCGGAGCGCGCTTCTCGCCGTCGACCGCGAAATTCATCCGGCGCATTTCTTCCAGCGAGATGGCGCCGCCGAGCGCGGCGAGCGCCGCGCGGAGCTCCGGATACCGCTTGAGCGTTTCCTCGCGCGCCACCGGTACGGCGTCGTAAGGCGGAAAATAATGGCGGTCGTCATCCAGCTGCATCAGCCCGAGACGCGCGATGAGGCCGTCGGTGGAATTTCCCGCGATCACGTCGACCTGCCCATCCGCCAGCGCGCGGTAGGTGAGCGATAGGTCCATCTCGCGGACTTCGGCGAATTTAAGACCGTAAGCGCGCACGAACCCCTCGTAGCCGTCCGGCCGCGAGACGAAGTCCTGGCCGAAGCCGGCGCGCCACTTGGGCGCATACTTAGCGATATCGCCGATCGTCTTAAGCCCGAGCTTGCTCGCGTCCTGGCCGCGGACCAGGATAGCGAATGTGTTGTTGAACCCGAGCGGCTCGAGCCACTCGACGTGAAAGCGCGCTGCGTACTCCGCCTTCACACGCCGGTAAACTTCGCGCGCGTCGGAGATCGGCGGCAGCTTCAAAATCGCCGTCAGCGCCGTGCCCGTGTATTCGACATAGGAATCGATCTCGCCGGCCACGAGTGCGTCGTGCGCGAGGTTGCCGCCCAGGTCGAAGCGTCGCTCGACCGGCAGGCCGGTGCGGCTTTCGATCGTCTGCGCGACGATCTCGCCAAGAATCACCTGCTCGGTGAAATCCTTCGAGCCGACCGCGATGCGGCGCGAAGCGCCGGAATGCAAGGTAAACACCACAATCGCCACCACTGCGACGACGACAGCACCCAAGGCGGCGACGGCGTGGCGGCGATTCAAGCGCCGCCTGCCGCGCCCGAAGCTATGCTCGACGGCGCCGAGAAGAAAATCCGCCGCGAGCGCCAACAGCGCGGCCGGCACGGCGCCTGCAAGGATCAGCGTGTTGTCGTTCATGCGGAGGCCGCGGAAGATGTAACGGCCGAGACCGCCGGCGTCGATCGCCGCCGCGATCGTCGCGGTGCCGACTGCGATCACCGTCGCGACGCGGATGCCCGCGACAATGACGCCGAGGGCCAGCGGCACCTCGACTTGCAGCAGCAATTGCCGGTCGGTCATGCCGAGTCCCCTGCCCGCCTCGCGAATCGCCGG
This sequence comes from Binatia bacterium, assembly GCA_035259465.1. Taxonomy (GTDB): domain Bacteria; phylum Desulfobacterota; class Binatia; order UBA9968; family UBA9968; genus JAJPJQ01. The sequence goes on along the minus strand of DATFWH010000361.1, from coordinate 5,676 downwards.
ATCGACGCCGTTGATGCCGGTGAAGGTGTTGCGGATAATCGGCAGCAGCGCGTAAAGCGCGAGCGCTGCGATCGCCGTGCGCGCGCCGATGCCACCGATAATGCGAACGTGAAACAGGTAGATGTTGAGCGGAATCAGGAAGCCAAACAGCGCGAGGCTCGGCACCGTCTGCATGATGTTCGCAAAGCCGAGGATCGGCTTGCTCAGCGCGGGACGGCGCGTAAGCGCGATGCCCAGCGGCACGCCGATCAGAATCGCGATACCGGTCGAGACGGCGACCAAAAATAGGTGCTCGAGCGAGAGCTGAACGACCTCGGCGCGGTGTGCAGCGAGAAAATGCCAGAGATTCATGGCGCGGCGACGATCTCGGCGGGGCTACGAAGGCATGAGACAAACGCCACGACCTCGGGATCGCGCGACGCCAGGAAATCCGCGGGGCGCCCGAGCAACACGATGCGACCGTCCTTCAGCAGCGCGATACGCGACGCGAGCAAGAACGCCTCGCCGACGTCGTGCGTGACGAAGGCCATCGTTTTGCCGAGTCGGCGCTGGAGCGAGCGGAACTCCTCCTGGATCTCGCGCCGGGTGATGGGATCCAGCGCGCCAAACGGCTCGTCGAGGAGCATGATCGGCGGGTCCGCAGCGAGCGCTCGCGCGACGCCGACGCGCTGGCGCTGGCCGCCGGAAAGCTCGCGCGGATAGCGTGTGGCGAAGCGCGCCGGATCGAGACCTACCAGGTCGAGCAACTCGCGCACGCGATTGTGTATGCGCTCGTCGTCCCAGCCTTCGAGCCGCGGCACAACCGCGACGTTCTCCTCGATCGTGAAATGGGGGAACAAGCCGACTTCCTGAATGACATAGCCGATGCGGCGCCTCAGGCGGATCGGATCCCATTCCGTCGTCGGCTTACCGTCGACGAGCACGCGGCCTTGGGTCGGATCGAGCAGTCGGTTGATGAGCTTGAGCGTCGTGGTCTTGCCGGAGCCGCTGCGGCCGAGGAGTACGAGCGTCTCGCCGCGCGCGATGTTCAGTTCCAGTCCCGTCAGCAGTGCCCTGCCGTCGGGAAGCCGGAAGCCTGCGCCCTGGAACTCGATGGCGGTGGATTGGCCGTTCATGATCATCGCCGGGCATCTGGACACCGCGGCGATTTTTCACTTATAGTCGGAGGGGGCATGGAAAAGCAAAACCAGCCGCGGCTTTTTTCCGCTGCCGGGGTGGAATCTTGGCGGCCGGCGGAGCGCTCGATCTGGACGGCGCGCTCGTCGGCCGACGGCGATCAAGCGCTCGCGCTGCTAAAGAGTCTATTGGACCAGCCGCGCTGGCTCGCGCCGCAATACTTGTACGACGACGTCGGGTCGGAGCTGTTCGACAAGATATGCGAGCTGCCGGAATATTATCTCACGCGCACCGAGAGCGCGATCCTCAAACAGTATGCGGGCGCGATCATTGCCCGCGCGCGCGCCGAATGCGTCGTCGAACTCGGCGCCGGAACATCGCAGAAAACTCTGCTTCTGTTGAAGGAGCAGTCGAAGCAGCGCGGCGGCGGCGTCTTCGCGCCGATCGACGTGAGCCTTGCGAGCCTGCGCGTCGCGCGCGACAGCGTCGAGCGGAATTTCCCGCAACTAGTTTTTCACGGGCTTCACGGCCAATACGAAGAAGGCATCGCGGCCATCGAGAAAGACCTGCCGACCCTGTTCGTCTTTCTCGGCAGCACCGTCGGCAACTTCGACCATTCGCAGTTCGACGCGTTCTTCAGCCATGTCTCGCGGTCGATGGGCGGTGAGGACTATTTTCTCCTCGGCGTCGATCGCATCAAGGACGCGTACTTGCTCGAAGCGGCTTACAACGATTCGCAAGGGATTACCGCGGCGTTCATCTTGAACGTCTTCGCAAACGTCAACCGGATATTAGGCGGCAACTTCGATCGAAATAAAATGCGCTATCTTCCCCGCTACAACGCGGAATGGCGGCGCATCGAAATGTACGCGGTTGCAACGGAGACGCTGGAAATCCGGATACCGTCGCCCGGAGTATCGTTCGAATGGAAAAAGGACGAGAAGATCCTCGTCGAAATCAGCCGAAAGTTCGATCCCGAGCAATTGCAGGAGCAGCTCCGCTGCTTCGGCCTCGACCCCGTCGCGCACTACACCGACGAGAAAAACTGGTTCTCGCTGCTGCTGTTTAAGAAGGCTTCGAGCCGCTAGCCGACCTCGACCCAGCGCTGCTCGTCGACCGAGCGCAGCACCGCCGCGACGACTTTCTGCGCCGCAAGCCCCTCGCGGAAGCTCGGCGCCGCGCTGACGCCGGTTTTGATGGATTCAGAAAAGCGCCGCGTAAGCTGCGAGAAGAGAAACTCGCCGGCCACGCGCGAAGGATCGGGATTCAGGCCCTGCCTCAGCCGCTCGGGGATTTCCAACGGCTGAAACTCGGCGTTCACGCCGCGCGCGCCGGCGAGTCTGCCGACGACCCAGTCCCCTCCCTTGCGATTGATGGAGACCGTGAGGGCGCCTTCGCTGCCGAAGATGCGGATCGATTGAAAAAGGCTTCCCCGGGCCACCCCGCTGACATGAAGCGATGCTTGGATTCCGTTATTTAACTCCCCGAGAAACATGCAGGAATCTTCGACCTCGACATTGCCCATGCCGCTCCCGTCCGGGAGCTTTCGCTGGCGATGAAACGTCTGCGCTTGCCCGGCGACCTTTTGAAAGTCTCCCGCCAGCCAGCGAATAAGATCGATGAGATGAACGGCGGTGTCGCCTAATACTCCGAACCCGGCCGTCGCCTTACGATGGCGCCAGCCTAGCGGCGTGCCGGGGGCCATCCTGCCTTCCGTCAGCCAAGAGCCGTCGAGGTGAAAGATTCGCCCGACGAATCCCTCGTCCAGCAGCTCTTTCATGCGGCGAATGGCGGGGATGCCGCGAAAATTGAACGCGGTCATATGCGCCCGGTGCGCCGCTTCCGCGCGTGCAAGCATGGTTTCGGCCTCGCGGACGTCCAAAGCCAACGGCTTTTCGCAGAGCACATGCAGGCCGCGCTCAACCGCTTCAACGGCGATCGGGCAGTGGAGGTTGGGAGGCGTCGTAATGCTCACCGCATCGAGTCCCTCGAGAGCCAGCAGGTCTCGATAATCTGCATAGACGTTCGGGATGGCGAATTCGCGCGCGATCTTCGCCGCAGCACCTTCCGAGCGCTGACAGAATGCCGCGACCTCGAAGCCGCTGGCCTGGTACGCGAGGATGTGATTGCGGCCGTAGCCGCCGCCGATGACCCCGACCCGTAATTTTTTATCGGCCGTCATCGCGAAAGCCTCTCCTTTGGAATCGGACCGCTCAATTGGCCGAGCGCCGCGGTCACATAGCCGCCGTCGAAAACCAGGTGCTGCTGCCGAAATGCGGCCGGCAGGGCGGTCCAGGGAATCGCCGGGTTGCGGTGATGGATTCCGTGAAAATTGAAATGGAGTAGGCCCGCCGAGAACGGTCGCGGCAGCGACAGGTTGCGCGCGTAAAACGTATCGGCGATCGGCGTCGCGTAGTGATACACATTGTCAAGAAAGGAAATCAGAAAGGCGCGCGCGGCAAGCGCGGCCGCGAGCAACGGCCAGTGAACCCCGTAGCTCCATGCGCTCGCGCCGAAAAGCGCAATAATCGCGGCTCCGTCGATGCGCATCTCGCGCACCGCCGCGTCGCGCATGAGACCGCGCATCAGATTCCCCGGCACATCGGTCCCCATGAAATATCTTTTTTCCATCCAGTGCAGCACCGCGCGCGGAAGAAAGAACAGCAGCGGACTCGCGAGCTCCAGCAGATATAAACCGCCGAAGATGTGCGCGAAATAGCCGAGCGCCGCGCGTGCGCGCGAGCGGCTTTGGGGTGTGTAGACCTCGGTCGCCTCGATAAGCGCCCGGTTGAGCTTATGGTGCAGCAAGTGGCTCAGCCGCAGCACCAAAAACGGGGCGCCGAAGAAAAGCGAAAGAACCCTGCCGGCGACGCGGTTCAGGCGACGCGATGGATGGAACATGTCGTGGATCGCTTCGTGAACGAGGCTCCAAAATGGGTTATTGAGCACCGCGAGCGGCAATAAAAGAAGCGCCCACCACAGACTTATCGGCAGTAAAAGCAGCGGCAAAATAAAAAATTGAAAGACGTTCGCCAAAAGGTGAACCGCGGCGAGGAAGAGATTCAAGCGTGCCGGAATAACCGCCGGAGCGCTCCGCTCGATTATAGCTTCAGCCGGCTGCATAACTCTTACCTGCCAAACTTTTGCGTCAGCGACAACAGGATGATGAATCCGAAGCCGGCGATGATTGCGCCGGAAACCCGGTGAACCCAACGCAGGCCGTCGTGTGTGAACATCACGCGCACGACCGGCATGCCGCCGCTGAGGACGACCCACCAGCTTGCCGAGCCGCAGAAGATGCCTACCGTCAGAATGGCGGCGAGAAGACGATGCGTGCTGAGATCTTCGACTGCCCAGCCCGCGTAGATCGCGACGAACGACAGCAGCGTTAACGGATTACTGAAGGTCAGCAAAAAGGTCGATGCGTAGGCGGCCAGTAGATTCTTATTTTCTTTGTCGATCATCGACTGCGGCTGCGGCTCGGTAGCGAAGATCTTAAATCCAAGATAGCACAAAAAAATCCCGCCGATCAGCCTGAGCCACACCAACTTGGCGAGCAGAAACGACGAGACAAACGTCAGGCCAAGGGCGACGACGCCGCCGGAGACGGCGTCGGCCGTTGCCACGCCGAGGCCCGAAACGAGACCGTAGAGCGGCCCTCTGGCTAACGTACGATTGACGCAGAGAAGCCCGATCGGCCCGACCGGCACGGCAATGATCATGCCGATCACGAAGCCCTTGAGGAACAAGCTCAGCATAGGCCGCTCTTCCCTATCTGGCAGAGATCACGCAATTTGCCAGTCGAATGCGGAGCTTAGTGGGGTTAGAGAGTTTGATCATTGGATAAATGGAGGGCGCGTCGGCCCGGCGGCGAAAAGGCGTTCCGCGGATGCTATAAAATGGATCGCGCGCCGTCAAGCAATTCTGCCAGGCCGTCCGTTTGCCCCGCCGGTTCCGTCCGTGAGACAGTTGCAAGTGATGCATCGTCCGAGCGCATTCGAGCGTCGCGGCATCGTCGAAGGCTTCTTCGGCCCGCCCTGGTCCATGCAGCATCGCGCGGCCATTTTCGCTTTCGGCGCCGCCGGAGGGATGAACGCCTATCTCTACGCTCCGAAAGACGACCCTTATCATCGCGAGAAATGGCGCCTACCGTATCCACCGGGCCGCTGGAAAGAGATGCAGCAACTGATCCGGCACGCGCGGCGATCCAAGATCGATTTCATTTACGGGTTTCATCCGGGCAAGGGATTGCTCTTCAGCAGCGACCGGCCCTTGCGTACTCTGCTGGCGAAGGCGGCGCGATTCTACGACGCCGGCGTACGAACATTCGCGGTGCTTTTCGACGACATCCCCTCGCGGCTGACTTACGAACAAGATCGGCGGCGCTTCGCGGGGAGCTTGGCTCGCGCGGAGGGTCAGTGGCTTGCGGATATTCTCGCCCGGCAGCCGGCTTCCTGGAAAGATGTCGAATGGTGGATCTGTCCTTCATACTACAGCAAGGACCCGCTCCTTGCACGGGTATTCGGCCGTTTCGAAGTAAATTTTCTAGAGCGATTATCG
>DATFWH010000360.1:0-6428 GCA_035259465.1 Binatia bacterium | reverse complement strand
GGACGGCATCGACATGGACGACCCCGTGAATGCCATGCTGGGAAACGTCGTCCAATTCCCGTACCGCACGACGCTCATGATCGAGCGCATGATCCTCAAAGGTCTCTTCGCGAAGCATCAGAATTTAAGACTCTGTCTCTCGCACGGCGGCGGGCTGCTCGCGTTCAACATCTGGCGCCTCGACCACGCCTACGGCGTCCGCGCCGAGCTCAGGAAGCACATCGACAAAAAGCCGTCGGAATATCTCGGCCGGTTCTATTACGATACGATCGTTCACTCCGCCGTGGCGCTCGATTATTTGATCCGCATCGTCGGCGCCGACCGCGTGGTGATCGGCACGGACTACCCGATGGCAATGGGCGATTTCGATCCGGTCGCGCGCATCGCCGAGCTCGACATATCCGCCGACGAGCGTCGGGCGATCCTCGAAGGCAACGCGGCGCGCGCGCTCGGCATCGCGATCCGGCACATCGACGCTGGCGAAACTCGATAGCGAGTGAGGGGGCATTATGGAGGAAAACAGCCGGCCGCGCGTGACGCGGCGAGAATTTCTCGGCGCCGCGGCGGCGACGGCGCTCGCCGCGCCGGCGGCGGCCGCCGCCGAAAGAAAAAGCAAGGAGGAAGCAGTGACCAAAGGACCGCTCGTATGGCTCGACATGGACCAGAAGGAGCTCGACGACGCCTACGACCAGAGCGTCTGGGCGCTGAACCAGGGCGAGATCCGCAAGCGGCGCATGGCCGCATGCGAGCGGGCGCTCAAGCGTCTCGGTCCGCCCCAGCGCGTCGCGTACGGACCGACCGAGATCGAGAAGGTCGATATCTACAAGACCAATCGTCCGAATGCGCCGGTGCGCATCTTCATTCACGGCGGCGCGTGGCGGAACGGGCGCGCGAGCGAATCCTCCTACATGGCGGAAATGTATCTCGCCGCCGGCGCGCACTTCGTCGTGCTGGATTTCGCCAATGTCGAGGAAGTCGGCGGCAGCCTGCTGGTGATGGCCGACCAGGTGCGCCGCGCCGTCGCCTGGGTATGCAAGAACGCGGCGAGCTTCGGCGGCGATCCCAACCGCATCTACCTCGCCGGCCATTCCTCCGGCGCGCACTTGGGCGGGGTGGTGACGGTCACCGACTGGGAAAAAGATTTCGGCCTGCCGCGCAACGTCCTCAAGGGCGCGATTCTCATCAGCGGCATGTACGACCTGAAAGCGGTGCGGCTGTCCAAGCGCGGCCAGTACGTCAAATTCGACGACGAGACCGAAGAGAAGCTGAGCACGCAGCGCCACCTGGACAAGCTGCACACGCCGCTCATCGTGGGTCACGGCACGCTGGAGACGCCCGAGTTCCAGCGCCAGACGCGCGAGTTCGCCGCCGCGGTCAAGGCCGCCGGCAAGCCGATCGAGTTCCTCATCGGCGAGGGCTACAACCACTTCGAGATGCAGGAGACGATGGCGAACCCCTTCGGCCTCTGCGGCCGCGTTGCGCTCGAGCAGATGGGATTCAAGGTAGGGGTGTGACGTATGGCCAATAAGCCCGCCGCGCGCTTTCGCGCGTTGTTAAAATCTCCCGAGCTGCTGGTGATGCCCGGCGGCTTCAGCCCGCTGCACGCGCGCATGGCTGAAGCGCTGGGCTACGAGGCGTTTTTCATGGCCGGCTCGCAGATCGCAGCGTATCTCTACGGCTATCCCGACGTCGGGCTCATCGGCCTCGGCGAGATGGTCGAGGCCGCGCGCCGCCTCGCCGCCGGCACCAACATCGCGATCTTCGCCGACGCGGATACCGGCTACGGCAACGCGGTGAGCGCGTATCACGCCGTGCAGGAATACATCCGCGCCGGCGCCGCGGCGCTCCACATCGAGGACCAAGAGGCGCCGAAGAAGTCCGGCACGCTCGCCGGACGGCGGCTCATCTCCGTCGAGGAGGCGATCGGAAAATACCGCGCCGCGGTCGCGGCGCGGAACGAGCTCGACCCGGATTTCGTCGTCGTCGCGCGCTGCGATTCGATCGGCTCGGAGCAGGGCGGCTTCGAAGACGCGATGGCGCGCTCCATCGCGTACGTGGAGAAAGCGGGCGTCGACGCCGTCTGGGTGAATACGCTGCGCACGCGCGAGGAGATCAAAGAGGCGTGCAAGCGCATTCCGGCGCCGGTGATTGCGCCGTACTACGGCCCGCCGCCGTCGCCGTCCCTGGAGGAATTCCGCCAGCTCGGCGCCGCCGCCGTGCTGTTTCCGAGCCTCACGACCGCGAACGGCCTCCAGGCGACGTGGGAGCTGATGCACGACTTCAGGGAAAAAGGTCCCGCCGCGGTGGAAGAGTGGAACGCGCGCGCGCAGAAAAATAGATGGGGCGTCGTGCCGCGCGCGCAGGAGCCGCTCATCGGCATCGGGAAGATAAGAAAACTGGAGAGCGAATTCATTCCAGAATCATTACAACGGGATTACGAGAAGACTTTCGGGCATAAAAAGCACTAATTGAGCACTCCAGGGCGCGATTTTTTCAAGCGGCCGCTCGGCCGTCGTCGAAAAAAAAGCCGCCGCCGCACCTTTTTTTCCCCATACCGTTGCCTCTCCGCGCCGTTTGCGGCACAATTGAGCTGCCATGAGAGTCGACGATCATCTCGCACTTAAATTACCGGAGGAAGAGGAGAAGCGCACGATCCACATCACCCGCCGCCGCACGCTCAAGCCGCCGCGGCTGATGACCGGGAGAGAGCGCCGCTGGCTCGATCCGAACCGCGGCCTCTTCAAGCTCTTCGAGCGCGCGATCGACCGCTACGTCTCGCGCTACGTCTTTCCGCATTTGCTGGGCCTCTGGCATCCCTACACGTGGCTTCTGCCGCGCCGCTTCTGCCTCGCCGAGACGTCGCTCAAGCCGCTCGGCTGGCCGAAAGAGATGCCGAGCCTCCGCGTGCTGCTGCTTTCCGACATTCACACCGGGACTTTCTTGAAGCCCGAGATCGTCGCCGACATCGTCGACGGCTTGATGGAGTTCGAGCCCGATCTCGTCGCGATCGCCGGCGATATCGTGACGGCGCAGGCGAGCGACTTGGACGGCTTCATCCCGGCGCTCGCGCCACTCGCGCACGCGCCGCTCGGCGCGTGGTACTGCCACGGCAACCACGATTATTTCGCCGGCGACGCGGACAAGATCCGCGCGCGCCTCGCGAATATCGGCATCCGGACGCTCAAGAACGCGGCGGTCGAGCTGCGCCACGGCCGCGGCAAGTTCGTGCTCGGCGGCATCGACGACTACGTCATGGGAAATCCCGACTGGGATATGATGATCGGCGCGCACGGAACGCCGCATCTGCTGCTCGCGCACCATCCCGATCTCTTCTATCAAGCCGCGGCGCGCAGGGTCCCGCTGACACTCTCCGGCCACACGCATGGCGGGCAGATCCGCTTCAGCTACGGCCCGCCGATCCTCCGCCAGAGCCATTTCTGCCTCGACGAAGGCCTCTATGCCTTCGACTCTTCGCTCCTCCTCGTCTCCCGCGGTCTTGGCAGCGTCGGCCTCCCGTGGCGCTACGGCGCCGACCCGGAGGCGGTGCTGTTCGAAGTCAAGGCTTAGGCCAAGAACCCGCCCTCTTTCAGCGTTTGCCGATTTGCTCCTGCCTGTGCTAATAGCCTTCGGCTATGAAGCTTATTCGCTTGTCCGGCACGGTGATCGCACTATGTCTGATGGCTTTACCGGCTCATGCAGGCGAGCCTTCCGATGTCGTAAAATCAGTTTTGGAGCGCGCCTACGCATTAGTGACGGACCCTGAGCTTCGTAGACCAGACAAAGTGAAAGAACGCGCTATGCGTGTGCGCGAACTCGACTTGTCGTTCTGGGACATGGACGAAACGGCGCGACTGGCGCTGGAAAAACATTGGGAGCAGAGAACTTCCACCGAGCAGAAGGAATATCTGGATTTGTTCAGGGTTATCGCGGAAAGAGGGGCTACCCCTAATCCGGATCAAGGAGAAGAATGGGCCAAATCCGTGGTTGATGGAGAGAAAGTCGACGGAGAGTTCGCCGAGGTTTACGCGCATTTCATCATGCGGGTGGCGCGGGATATTCCAATGACGTACAGGTTGCGTCGGACCAATGGCGCCTGGAAACTTTACGACTGGGGCAGTTTCGGGAGAAGCTTCATCGCGAATTACCGTGCGCAATTTAATCGAATTATCGTAAACTCGTCTTTTGAAGGGCTGTTAACAGCTTTGCGCCAGAAAAAGGAACTCATTGAAAAGCGCATCGCTGCCGGCGATCCATTACTCGTATCGCCTTTCGCGTGGATAGCTAAATAGCACGCCTTCTCGCTCGGACCATCGCGCCCGCGTCGAGGCGCTGCGGCTGGTCGCCGCGAGGGCGGCTCTGGCGTAAAGACGTGCGGTTTCGATCTCATTAAGACGGATGGACTTCCCTTGTGCCTCGGCGGCTGATTGCGTAAAATTCCCCTTGCAAGGAGACGCGGATGAAAGTCAAAGGAAACTTTGTCAAAGATGGAAAATGGTGGGTCGCGTGGACTGACGATGTTCCCGGGGCGCTAACGCAAGGCGCTACTCTGGACGAAGCGCGGGGAAATCTTATCGACGCGATTCGTATGATTCGGAAGCCGGTCGACCTTTCACAACTTCCTAAAAGTAAGGTTGTGGTGGAAGAGCTAGAGGTGTGAGTGAAGCGGAGGGAATTATTGCGGCATCTTGAGCGATATGGATGTGTTTTGGTTGAAGAAGGGGCAAAGCATACCAAGTATGTTAACCTTACTGACCCGCGGCGCGTAACAACGATACCTCGCCATACGGAGGTCGCAGATTTTCTGGCGCGAAAAATATGCCGTCAGCTCGGAGTCCCCGATCCAAAGTAAGGAAAACATTTCTGTAATTCACCAGAGCCCTGACGCCGTTCGCGTGTGTCCCGCCCTTGACGCGACCCCTTCGTTTTCCTATTTTCAGTTGCGATGAGCGATCTCTTTCCGCGGACGCGGAGGACGCCGCTGCCCGGCGGCTACATGGGAAAAATCCTCCGCGCCGATCTCACGTCGGGCGAGCTCAGCGACGAGAACCTGCCGGAAAACGACACGTTAAAAAAATTCATTGGCGGCCAGGCGCTCGCGACTTACATTCTTCTGAAAGAGACGCCGCTCGACGCTGAGCCCTTCGGGCCGGAGAACCGCGTCGTCATGATGACCGGGCCGCTCACCGGGAACGGCTTCACGCCCGGCGGGACGAAGATGACGGCGGTGTATTTGAGCCCGCTCACGAACTATTCGCTCGGACGAGGCGCGACGAGCGGCTTCTGGGGCACCTATCTCAAGGCCGCGGGCTACGACGGAATCATTCTGAGCGGCGCCGCTTCGCGGCCGAGCTATCTTTACATCCATAACGGCGTCGCCGAGCTGCGCGACGCGTCGAAAGTCTGGGGGCTCGGCACGCGCGCGACCGAGGACCGCCTGCGCGAGGAGGTCGGCCTACAAGACGCCCGCGTCCTCTGCATCGGCCCGGCCGGCGAGCATCTCAATCGCGCGGCGATGCTGGCGAACGACTACAACCACTTCGCGGCGCACAGCGGCGGCGCGGTTTTCGGCTCGAAGAAATTGAAGGCGATCGTCGTCGCCGGCACGGCGCGCCCGCGCATCGTCGACAAGGCGAAGCTTATCGACGCCGGTATGCGCTGGCGCTCGGTCCTGCAAGTCCACGACGTCAAGAAAAAGAAGACCAAGTACGGCCACGGCGAGGCGTGGGGCGCGCTCAACAATTACAACTGGCGCAGCACCGAGCTCGACCCTAGCCACATCGCGGGCTTCGACAAGAACGACGTCGTGCTCCGGCCCTGCTTTCAATGCCAGCGGCTCTGCCCCTGGGACGCCAAGCTGGGCGAAGGGCCGTACAAGGGCACGACGGTGCGCTTCAACGCCGGCGGCGAATGGCTCGACACGTTTTTCAATCTCGGCGTGCGCGGCAACGCGGCGCTCTATCTCGCCGAGAAGATCAACGACCTCGGCATCGAGTGCAGCCACTTCTCCTGCGGCGCCGGCGTGGCCTTCGAGGCATGGGAGAAGGGGCTGCTCGGACCGGAGCAGACGAACGGCCTGCGGCTCGAATGGGGCAACGTCGAAGCGGTGGAAAAATTGCTCGACATGGCGGCGCGGCGCGAGGGCTGGCTCGGCAATCTCCTCGCCGAGGGGCCGAAGCAGACCGCCGAGGCGATCGGCGGCGACGCGCCCAAGTGGGCGGTGCACACCAAAGGCGGCACGCCTGCGATGCACGAATGGCGGCCGAAGCTGGGCGAGATGCTGCGCGAGCTGGTCGCTTCCGGAGGCATGAAGCCGCAGGGCGGCGGATCGGTCAAGCCGCCGCCGGACCTGCGCGAGAAGGAAAAATGGGGACCGCTGGACGATAACGCGCCGGACGGCTGGGCGCGCTCGCATATGATCTCCGAGCAGT
>DATFWH010000359.1:0-8581 GCA_035259465.1 Binatia bacterium | reverse complement strand
GAAGGGCACGTCCACGACGTCTTCATTACCAAAGAGGCGCCGAATTACCGGGCTGAATAAAGGCGTGACGCACGAGCGAGAGGCATGAGTAGGGAGTTCTTGCTGCCGCCTCACGCCTCACGCCTCTCGCCTTGCAAGTCATGATCCTCATCCTCGACTTCGGGTCGCAGTACACGCAGCTCATCGCGCGACGCGTGCGCGAACAGAACGTTTACTGCGAGATCCAGCCGTTCAATCTGCCGCTGGAAAAAATCCGCACGCTGAAGCCTCAGGGCGTTATTCTCTCCGGCGGTCCGGCGAGCGTTTACGATGATAAGGCGCCGAAGGTCGAAGCGTCGCTCTTCGATCTGGACGTTCCGTTTCTAGGCATCTGCTACGGCATGGGGATGATCAATCTCGCCTCCGGCGGCAGCGTGGCGCGCGCCGACCGGCGCGAATACGGCCCCGCCGATCTCGTCATCGACGACGACAGCGATCTTTTCCACGGCTTCGACGCTGACCGCGTCGCGCGCGTCTGGATGAGCCACGGCGACAAGATGGACTCGGCGCCGCAGGGCTGGCGCATCCTCGCGCACAGCCGGAACTCGCCGATCGCCGCGTTTTCCGACTCGCGCCGGCGGCTCTTCGGCGTTCAGTTCCATCCCGAAGTCGTTCATACGCCGCGCGGCAGCGAAGTGCTCAGGAATTTCCTCTTCCGCGTCTGCCGCTGCGTTCCCGACTGGACGATGGGCCGTTTTGTCGAGAGCTCGATCGAAAAAATCCGCGAGCAGGTGGGCGGCGGCCGCGTCGTCTGCGCGCTCAGCGGCGGCGTCGACTCGTCCGTAGTCGCGACGCTGGTGCACCGCGCGATCGGCGACCGGCTCGACTGCATCTTCGTCGACAATGGCCTCTTGCGACGCGGCGAGGCGAAGCATGTTGCCGGTTTGTTCGTCGAGCGGTTCGGGCGCGGCTTTCATCACATAGATGCCTCCAAAAAGTTTCTCGCCGAGCTTAACGGCGTCGAAGACCCGGAGCAGAAGCGCAAGATCATCGGCCGGCTGTTCATCGAAGTTTTCGAAGCCGAGGCGAAAAAGCTGGGCGACGTGAAGTTCCTGGCGCAGGGAACGCTCTATCCCGACGTGATAGAATCGGTATCCTCCGTCGGACCGTCGGCGACGATCAAAAGCCACCACAATGTCGGCGGGCTGCCGCCGAACATGGAATTCAAGCTGATCGAGCCGCTCCGCGAGCTCTTCAAGGACGAGGTGCGCCGCTTGGGAGAAGAAATCGGGCTGCCGCGGGAGCTGATCCAGCGCCAGCCGTTTCCCGGCCCGGGTCTCGCCATTCGGGTCCTCGGCGAAGTCACCGAAGAGCGTCTGGAGATTCTCCGCTCCGCCGACGCGATCGTCCTCGAAGAGATCCGCCAGGCCGGCCTCTACGAGGAAGTCTGGCAGTCGTTCGCCGTGCTGCTGCCGATTAGGACCGTCGGCGTCGTCGGCGACGAGCGCAGCTACGAGCATGTCATCGCGCTGCGTATCGTCGAGAGCGACGACGGCATGACGGCCGATTGGGTGGCGCTCGCCCCTGAGCTGCAGCGGAAAATCTCCAACCGCATCACCAACGAAGTCCGCGGCGTCAACCGCGTCGTATACGACATCTCCTCCAAGCCGCCGGCTACCATCGAGTGGGAATAGTCGCTGCCTTACCCCGCCCCGTCTCCGCACATTCCCAAACCGGGAAAAACCTCAAATTTGTCGCGATGTTTGCCAAAGCAAGGCAAATTCCCTTAACAATTCAGCCGGTTAAATGCTATATGTCTGGCTCCCTAATTCGCCATAATTGGCGATTTGAAGCCCGACGGCCTTATCCGCGTCTATAAGGACAGAATGAAGATCGGCAGTCTACTTTTTGCAACAACTCTAATTCTCGGACTTTTCCGTTCGTACGCCTTCGCACAGGACATTAATGTTCCCTCCCGAGCGATGGCGACGGCCCAGCTCCTCGCCGGTATTCAGCCGGCGCCCGGCGACCCCGTCATTGACCGCTTTGCGGCAATGGACTGCTGGAAGGAGCACCGCCAATGGATGGAGGGGCAATGGGCCCAGGTCCGCACCCGGCTGGGCGCTATGGAGCAATGGCGCGCGCAGGAGGTGCGGCTATACGACGCCCCGGAGCGGTCGCTGATCTATCCGTTCAGCGGACCGGATTTCCTTAACGCCTATGAGATGGCGCCCGACCATACGCGCTACGTCTTCTTCAGCCTGGAGCGTCCCGGCGCGCTGCCCGACTTGAGCACCTACACCGGTGGCCAGTTCAAGCTGCTGCTGCAGGACGTGCGCGGCGCATTCCGCGATATCTTCGAGCGCAATTACTTCATCACCGATTACATGACCAAGCAGCTCGCGACGCCGCAGCTCTCCGGCACGGTTCCGATCATGGCGACCATGATGGCGCTCCTCGATCTCAAAATCGTCCGCGTCGAACGTTACGATCTTTTCCCGGAGCAGACCCGCGCCTACGACAAGCCCGCGGCGATCCGGCCGCGAAAGCTCATGCGCGGCGCGCGGATCGAATTCGTCGATCCGAAGAGCGGCAAAACCAAGCAACTCTACTATTTCTCGCTCGACGTCTCCGACAAGGCTTTGGAATTCTATCCCGGTTTCCTCGACTGGGTGGGGCGCCAGCGGCCCGCGACGGCATTTCTCAAATCCGCCTCCTATCTGCTGCACGACGGGCAGTTCACGAAGACGCGCGACATGCTGCTCGCATCCGCCGATACGGTCATCCAGGACGATACCGGCATCCCGTATCGGTTTCTTGCCCGCTCTCCATGGCAGGTCCGGATTTACGGCCGCTACGCCAAGCCGTTGAAGGCGCTGAACTACGGCTATCAGCCGGATCTCGAAGCGGCCTATCAGAAGATCCAGGAAACGCCGCCGCTGGCGTTTCCCTTCGGGTATCACTGGCGGACGCAGAAGTCCGGCATTATGGTCGCCGTCAGGGAACTGAAGACGAACTGATCTGAATGCAGCGATTATGGTTCGGTCTCTGCCTGTTGCTCGCCGCGGGCGTTCCCGCCGTATCCTCCGCTGAGGCCGTGACGCGCCGATCCTTCCGTACCGGCGACGGGGTCAAGCTTTCGTTTTTGGAAACCGGCAGCCGGCGGAAAAACGCGCTCGACGTTGCGGTCGCGTTCATCCCAGGCTGGTGCATGCCCGCAGAAATCTGGCGCAAGCAGCTTGACGCGCTGGGGACACTGTATTATTCGGTCGCGCTCGATCCGCGCGGCCAGGGGCGGTCCGACGTTCCGGCGAAAGGCTATACGGCAGACCGCCGAGCGGCCGATATCGACGAGTTCCTCCGCCCGCTTTCCCGCGTCGTGCTCGTCGGCTGGTCGCTCGGCGCCATCGAAGCGCTCCAATACCTGCATACATTCGGGTCCGAAAAGATCGCCGGCCTCGTGCTGGTCGACAGCTCCGTTGGCGAAGAGCCGGCGCCCGCGCCGGGCTCGGGCTTTACCGACGGCCTCAAACGCAACCGCGACGCGGCTTTGAACCAGTTCGTCCGCGCGATTTTTTCCAAGCCGCGTCCCAAAGCGGAGATCGACGCGCTCGTGCGCGGCGCCAAGCGCATGCCGCTGCCGGACAGCATCGCGCTGCTGTCGTATCCCTACGAGCGCACGCACTGGAAAGAGATCGCCCACGCCTTCGACAAGCCGCTGCTGTACGTCGTCACGCCGCAGTTCGCCGCCCAGGCGCAAAACCTGGAAAAGAATCGCCCCGGCACGCGCATCGAGATTTTCGAGCGCGCCGGCCACGCGCTCTTCGTCGACGAGCCGGAGCGCTTCAACAGCCTGCTCGCGGACTTTCTTAGCCGGATCGCCTCACAATAGTCCGATCGACCGCGCCTTGGTAATTCCCCGCGCTTGCGTGTAATCTACGCGCTCGCGAGGCGGAATTTTCCATGGCGCAAAATTATCTCACGCGGATTCTGAACGCGCGGGTCTACGAGATCGCGCGCGAGACGCCGCTGGAATACGCGCCGGTGCTCTCGCGCCGGTTCGCCAATCACGTCTGGCTCAAGCGCGAGGACCTCCAGCCGGTTTTCTCGTTCAAGTGCCGCGGCGCATACAATAAAATGGCCCGCCTGCCGCGCGCCGCGCTCAAGCGCGGCGTCATCGCGTCGTCCGCCGGCAATCACGCCCAGGGCGTCGCGCTCGCCGCCGAGCGGCTCGGCGCGCGCGCGACGATCGTCATGCCGCGCACGACGCCGCAGATCAAGATCGACGCGGTGCGCGCGCTTGGCGCCGGGATCGTGCTCCGCGGCGACACCTACGACGAGGCCTATGCCTATGCGCGAAAGCTGGCGGCCAGGCGCCGCCTCGCCTTCGTTCATCCTTACGACGATCCGGAAGTCATAGCGGGGCAGGGCACGATCGGATTGGAGATCCTAAAGCAGCATCCGGGGGATATCGACGCGATCTTCGTGCCGGTCGGCGGCGGCGGGCTGGTAGCCGGCATCGCGGCGTACGTGAAGCAAATCCGCCCGGCGGTGAAAATCATCGGCGTCGAGCCCGAGGACGCCGATGCCATGCGGCGCTCGCTGGAGAGAGGGCGGCGGGTGACCCTCGATCATGTCGGCATCTTCGCCGACGGCGTCGCCGTGCGGCAGGTCGGGCGCGAGACGCTGAGGCTCTGCCGGCGCTGGGTCGACCGCATCGTGATCGTCACGAACGACGAGATCTGCGCGGCGATGAAAGACGTGTTCGAGGACCGCCGGCTGGTGCTCGAGCCGGCCGGAGCGCTGTCGATCGCCGGCCTCAAGCGCCACGCCGCCGCGGCGGGCTGGCGCGGAAAGAGCCTCGTTGCCGTCGCGTCGGGGGCCAATGTCAACTTCGACCGCCTGCGCCATGTCTCCGAGCGCGCCGAGATCGGCGAGCGCCGCGAAGCGGTGTTCGCGGCGACCATCCCCGAGCGCCCCGGCTCGCTCAAGCGCTTTTGCCAGATTCTCGGCCGCCATAACATCACCGAGTTCAACTACCGCTATGCCGATCCGCGCCGGGCGCATATCTTCGTAGGTATTCAGGTCCGCGACGGCGCTGAGATGCGCCGGCTGGCGCGCGCGCTCACGCGCGGCGGCTATCCGACGATCGATATGACCGACAACGAGCTCGCCAAGCTGCACGCCCGCTACATGGTCGGCGGGCGCGCGCCGAACGCCGAGGACGAGGTGCTCTACCGCTTCGAGTTTCCCGAGCGGCCGGGCGCGCTGATGAATTTTTTGAGCCACATGGGCGGGCGCTGGAACATCTCGCTGTTCCACTACCGGTCGCACGGCGCCGATTTCGGGCGCGTGCTCGTCGGCATGCAGGTGCCGCGCGGCGACCGGCGCGCCTTCGAGCGCTTTCTCGACCGCGTCGGCTACGAGCGCGTCGAAGAGACGGCCAATCCCGCTTACCGTTTGTTCCTCAGCTGACGGACCCCGCGCTGTGGATAACTTCCGACAGCACGCGACAACAATCGACAAAATTTGACAAGAAAGGAAAAATTTTCTTGACAGGAGAATCACATATCGGTTACGTTGGCTTGGCAGAAGTCCACGGAGGCATTTTGAATTCCCAGTGGCTCAATCTCAAAAGCCAATCTCTCCTGGAACACTTCGGTCTTAGTCGGGAACCATTCAACATCACCCCTGATCCCAGTTTTCTCTACCTGAGCGCCAGCCACCAACAAGCGCTCGCGCGTCTCGTCTACGGCATTGACGCCCGCAAGGGCTTCATCGTCCTCACCGGCGAGGTCGGGACAGGCAAGACAACGCTGATCCACGCGCTGCTGAAGGAGTTGGAGCAAAGAAACACCCAGAGCACGCTCATCTTTAATACGATCAGCCAGTCGAAAGATCTCCTGCGCGACATGTGCGAGGATCTGGGCTTCACCGCGTTCCGCGAGGACCGGCAGAATGTCCACACCTACTTAAAGCTCGTCAATCAGTTGCTTCTCGACTCCTACCACAAGGGCAAGAACGTCACACTGATCCTCGACGAGGCGCAGAACCTATCTCCCAAGGTGCTGGAAAGCATCCGGCTGCTGTCCAATTTGGAAACTTCGGAGTGCAAGCTCTTGCAGATCGTCATGGCCGGCCAGCCCGAGCTGGCGGTCAAATTGAACATGCCGAGCCTCCGGCAGCTCAAGCAGCGGGTGGTGCTCTATCACCATCTAAAGCCGCTGAATCTCGCCGAATGTTCCGAGTACATCGCGCGGCGCGTCGAGACGGCCGGCGGATCGCCTTTCATCTTTACGTCGAAATCCCTCGAGGCGATCCACGCCTGCTCGGGCGGAATCCCGCGGCTCATCAACATCCTATGCGACAACGGGCTGATCACCGCGTACAGCATGGGCGAGAAGCGCGTGAGCGCCGCGATCATCCGCGACGTGGCCGACGATCGGTCGCTCGTTTCCGCCTCGGAAGAGGCGGCGCGCGCCAGGGGGATTAGCCGGATTGCCGAGCGGCCGGCAAGGCCGCCGCGGCCGGTTTTCGACGACGATTTCCAAGAGCCCGCGCCCGCGCGGCGAACGCAGGATGAAGAAGCGGTCGACGAGCACGTGCCGCCCACGCTCGACAGCGGCCCCGACCGCCTGGCCGAGCTTATCGATCGGCTCCAGCGCGAGCGCGAGACGGCGATTTTCACCGGCGACGCGGACCACGTAGAGGACGAGGGGCCGAACGGCGGGGCGTCGAAGGAGGCGGCGGTCGATTTCAGGGACGCCGATACGGGGGTTGCGACAGAAATTCCAAGGCCCGAAGTCGAGGAAGATTACCACCGTGAAGCCGCCCCGGCGGCTGAGCCGATCTCATCGTTCCAGGTCGAAGCGGAGCCGGAGCCTGCGCCGGCCGTGAGGCAGGCGGAAAGCCGCGCGAATGTCCTATCGCCCGAGTTTCTTAATTCAATGATCGCCTCGCTCACGGAAGCGATGGGTCCAATGGCGCCGCTCGTGCTGCGCGACCAGGTCACGGCCCTCGGAGAAGAATTCGACGCCTTTCCGAGATCCCGGCTCGGCGAGCTTGTTGAATCGACGAGTTGCGAGATCTTGGAGGATTCGCTCAGGCGGCGCTTCCAGCAGCTCATGTCCCAGGAATCGCTTTCGGAGGAGAAATGAGTCAATCGACGGTTTCGATCGAGGCCCGCAGCGTGCCGCTGGCGCTCGAGGCGGAACCTAGGCGCATCGGCCTGACGATGAAGATCGTCGGGACGCTCGCTGGCGTAATCGTCGTCTTCGCCTTCCTGGTCATCGGCGTCGTTTATCACCTGACCGTCCGCGCGCTGCGGGCGCAGGTGGATCAGCGGGCGCTTACCGTCGCCACGATCATGAGCGACGCGGCCGCCGGTCACGTCATCGCGCGGAACGCGCTGGAGCTCAACAGCATCGTCGCCAAGTCGGCGCTCCTCGAAGGCGTCGCTTACGCCTATATCCAGGACAATAAGGGCGAGATCCTTGCGCAAAGCCCTGCGGCGCTTCCGCCGGAGGTGCGCGAGCCGGTTTCGGCCGATGTCCGCCGCCAGCCGGCGCAGCAGGAGCTGACGCTGCGCGGGAAGACCGTATACGAAACGCGCGTGCCGATCCTCGGCGGGCAGGTCGGAACCGCTCACGTAGCGATTTGGGGCGCCGGCGTCGACGAGCAGATTCGCGCGGCGCTGCTGCCGCTCATCGGCATCATTCTGGCGCTGACCGCCGTCGGCGTCACGCTCTCGATTCTGCTCGCGCGCGGCATCGTACGGCCGATTTTGCGCCTGACGCATGTCGCCGACCGGATCAGTCTGGGCGATCTCGATACCCCGATCGGCGTCGAGGCCGGCGACGAAATCGGCGACCTCGCGCGGTCGCTCGGAAGAATGCGCGCGAGCCTCAAAGCCGCGATGGTGCGCCTGAGTCAGACCCGTTCGATGCCCGCCGCCCCGCGCGGCGGAGAAAAAAAAGATGTATCAGTCGCGACGTAAAGCAATATTTCCGTCGCCCTCCATACTTTCATTCGCATTTTTCTTGCCTCTGCTGATGATTCTCGTCTCCGGCGGCGCGCAGCCGGCCGGCGCGCAGCAGCAGCGACCGCGCAATATCACGATCGTTTACGCCGGAACTTCGAGCAACCAGGCGCCCGGCTGGGTCGCCTACGAAACCGGGATTTTTCGCAAGTACGGTCTTGAGGTCCAGCTCGTGCAGGTCACCGGCGGCCCGAAAGCCGTCCAGGTGCTGACGTCGGGCTATGCCACGTTGGCGCAGGTGCCGGGACCGTCGGTCGTGCAGCGAAGCCTTCAGGGCGGCGATGTCGTTCTGATCGGCGCGCTTCTCAACACGATGAACTACCAGCTCATCGTCGACAAGACGATTCAGCGGCCGGACGACCTCCGCGGCAAGTCGCTGGCGGTGAGCCGCGCCGGCAGCTCGTCCGATTTCGCGACGCGCTTTGCGCTCGATAAATACGGCCTCGCGCCCGGCAAGGACGTGAGCATCGTCGAGATCGGGACGCAGCCGGAGCGTTTCTCGGCGCTCGAAACCGGGCGCGTTCAAGGCGTGATGCTCGAAGTGCCGCTGACGCTCAAGGCCAA
>DATFWH010000358.1:0-5760 GCA_035259465.1 Binatia bacterium | reverse complement strand
CGAGAAATTGATGATCGTTGACCGCGAGGATCTCGCTGCAGCCCGTGCCGTCGGTGAGCTTGTAGACATATTCATGCGTCGCGCCGGTGCGCGTGTCGATCGTGACGATGCGGAGATACCCGACCGGGTCCTGTTCGAGGTTCGCCTGCATGATGCCCACGAGCGTCCGCCCGTCGGGCGTGATCGCGAGGCCTTCCATCCCCTTGTTGGCGATGCGGCCGACCGGGTTGTTGGCGATCTCGTCATCGCCGTGCGGGCTCAAGTTCGTGATGGCGAGGTTGCTCAGCAGTTTATATGTCCGAAGGCGCTGTCCGTTGGAGCGGTCGAACTGGTAAACGAATGGTCCGTATTCGTCGGAGATGAAGACGGCTTTGCCGTCGTTGGAGAGGCGGATCGCCTCCGGATCGAAGCGCGCATCCAAGGGATTGGTCGAGGGCTGCGCCGGATCGAAATTGTCCGAACGGCCGGTGAAGTAGTTCGTATGATCGACGGCGTTCAGATCGGGCGCGCCGCTATCCAGTCCCAAGCCGGCGCCGCTGCCGTACACGAGCGGGCTGTGCTCGGACAATAGCATCGTGTCGATGAGCATCGGCGTCAATACGAACGGCAGCGCCGCGCCTGCGTCGCTCGGCGCGAGGCTCAAGCTTAGCGTATGGAAGCGGTTGATGTACGAGGTCGTGTCGTCGACCAGAGGATTATACGGGTTCGCGTTGGGCCCGCGATCGGGCACCGCGAGGAAAGTGTTGCCCCCGGCGTAAGCGAGACCCGAGCCGAGACCGCCGAGGCGGTTCCCCGGAACGCCGCTCTCGAGCGGCCCGGAAGTCTCGACGGCCATGTCCTGGTAATGGCCGCTGATCGTTCCGATCGCGATGAGCGTCGGAGCGCCGTAGGCGGTCGGAGAAAATAAAAATGCCGCGAGCAGAGTCGCGGCGATCGTGCGTTTGAGCATGAGCGCGCCTCCTTGGTGGAATTGATGGGCGCGACTATGCCAAAGGATCGGCGCAAAAGAGTGACGAAACGGTGAAGCGTTGATGAAACGACGGCGAGGCGAAAAACTTTGCCGCTAATCCAGCCAGTCCTTCTCTTTCAATTTTCGCGGCAGGTAGGTTTTCGTCAGATACTGAAAATCTTTATTCGCGAGCGAGTCGAGCTCGTACTTGAGCTCGCTCGCGAGCATGCGCTTGATCTCGTTCTGCCATTCTTTTTTCTGGAACCATTTGTATTTCATCAGCTCGCGCGCGCGGCTGATGTCTTTCTCGTTGAGCTTGATGCCGACGTTGCGCGGGAGGCCGTAATGATCGGGGTCGGCGCTGGAGAGGCCGATGAACTTCGCTTTCGGGATCGCCATGCGCTGGCTCTCGAAGGCGAGATTGATCGAGCCCTGCTTGACGACGGAATAGATGTAGTAGCCCCAGGGGTCGTTGTCGACGAGCACATAGACCGGCAGGTTGTATTCTTCGTGCAGGCGGCGCGCGAGGCGGCGCACGCCGCGCGGCGGCTGGCCGTTGCCGGTGAGCAGCACGCAGTTGTAGCGGCGCCAGAATTTATCTTCGGATAGGCGGTTCCACTGCGTGCCTTTCTCGACCAGTAAAACGAAGTCCGCCTTGCAGCTCGCGATCTGGAGATATTCCGGTTCGACGATCGACGGCACCGAGTAGCCGCCCTTGCCCAGGCGCGCACAGTCGACGCGGTCGCCGTCGTCGATAAAGACGACAGGCCCGACGATACTGCCCGCGTTCTCCGCGCGCACATGCAGCTCTTCGCGCAGCGCGGCGAGCGTCACTTCCAGATCCTCGATCAGCGGGTCGGACTCGTTCTGGCTGTCGAAGGTGTTCTCGTGCGAGTCTTTGATCGTGTGCTTGGTGCGGTAGTAGATCTCTCTCAAAGACGTTGTGAGGTCAGCGCGCTGTAATTCGGCGAGCGCGTCGGCCACGAGCACCGTCTGCATGAATTTTTTCGCCATGCCGACGTTGAAGAACGAGCGCTCCTGCTTGCGCTTGCCCAGTTCGATCAGCCCGCGCTTCTCGTCGAAGTTGACGTTGGCGAGGCTCCGAATCGGGATCGAGAGCGTCGGGTCCTTGCTCCGCTCCGCCGCGACCACGACGGTATCGGCGATGCCGATGAGCTTCTTCTCGACAATTCCGTTCGTTTTCGCTTTTTTCTTCGCCATGATTCGTTCCTACTTCTTTTTCTTCTTCGCGCCGCCGTCGAAGCCGAGGCTCATCTGCTTCGCCGCGGCGGCGGAGACTTTGGCCGGATTCTTTTTGCCGGATGCCTTGGCTTTGGGCATTTTCTTAGCCTCGGCCTTGCCCTTGACGCTTTTCGGCATCTTGGACGATTCGACTTCGATCAGCGTCTCCTGCGCCGGAGATGTTTCCTCGGCCGCGGCGGCCTCGCTCCGCTCGTCGCCCGGCAGAGCCGGCGCGTCGCCCTCGACGCCCTCCAGCGTGACGATGATCGAATCCGGCAGGCCCTCGGGCGACTTTTTCTTCCCGAGCAGCTCGTCGACCTTCTCGCCGCCCGTGCGCTTGAGCGCGATCTTCTGGAGCTGCTGCTTCAGCTTCTCCTTCGGCAGCTTGCCGCCTTTCAAGCGGTTGCACGCCTCGACCACCTCTTCGATGTAGAGCTCGAAAATATTGCGCCGGCGGAACTCGCTCTTCGCGTGCTCGCGCCGCCGGAGAAAAACGCCGAGCCGCCGGCCGCACTCCTGGAGCGCGAGCTTGATCTCTTTTCTAATTTCGTCGTAGTCGGCGATCGCCTCTTTCGATTCGCTCGTGAACGGCACCCAGACCGACGCCATGTGGACAAAGATCGCCATCGGCCCCGCCGGCAGCGCTCCGCGCGACTGCGCGACGCCGTAGTTGCGCCAGCTCGTCTCGAGCACCGCCTTGAACGTCGCGCACGCCGACTGCTGATACAAAAGCGGCACGCGGTTGGCGTAGCGGATCACGCGCGCGAGCTCTTCGTCGTCGTCATGGCTTTCGCCCTCGGCGAGCGGCGCCTTCGGATGCTCGGGATCGGCGGCCTGCCCCGGCCCGTTGCCGTAGGCGAGCCCAGCTTCGATGATGAAAGGGTTGCCGCGGTAGACCGCGGGCGGCCGCGTCACGGCGGTGTAGAATTCTCCCTTGATCTGCTTGTAGAGGCCGTGAAGGATCGACTTCTCGCCGATCGGCGAGATGCAGTTCGACGGCGGCGCCATGATCTTGGTCGATTGGATCGCTTTGTAGAGCGCCTCGGCCGGCGCGCCGTGGATGTTGCGCGGCTTGGCGTCCGCGGACACTTTCGCCGTCTTGCAGATTTGCTGCGCGACGGCGGGGGAGACGCGGCTGAAGTCGGCCGCGAGGAAGCCCGCGACCGAGTGGCTCTTCGTGTCGTGCAGCATGCGCAGGAAGATGCCGAACTCGATGCCGTAGGGGTGCGGCTTGATCTCGCGCGGCTGCGGCGGCAGCTCGTTGATCGTGCGAGGATATTCTTTGGTCTCGCCCTCGGGTGTGACGTAGACGAGCTTCACGTGCGGGTTGGCGATCGCGGTTTGCTCGAGATACTCGTCGACCGACGCGCGGCCCTTCTGATAGCGGCCTTCGATCTCCAGCGTTACCTGCGTGCCGCGGTGGCTCTCCCAGTCGATCTGCTTGTTCTCGAAGATGCGCGGCTCGTTCTTCTTCGTATCGATCTGCACCTCGAAATAATGCGCCGGGCTCCTCGCGCTCGTGCGCGAGATGATCTGCACCGGCTTGCCGGTCGTGAGCTGGGCATACATCCCGGCGGCCGAGATGCCGATGCCCTGCTGGCCGCGGCTCATGCGCAGGCGGTGGAACTTCGAGCCGTACAATAATTTGGCGAAGATCTTCGGGATCTGCTGGCGCACGATGCCGGGACCGTAGTCGATGACGGTCACGCGGAAGCGCGTCGCCTGGCTCGGCGCCGGCGGCGTTTTTTCGTCGGAGGCGACCTCGAGCTTGACGATGACTTCCGGCAGGATGCCCGCTTCTTCGCACGCGTCGAGCGCGTTGTCGACCGCCTCTTTCACGCAGGTGAGCAGCGCCTTGCGCGGGTTGTCGAAACCCAGCAGGTGCCGATTCTTGGTGAAAAACTCCGAGACGGAGATCTCGCGCTGGCGCGCGCCCATCTCGACGGCGCTGACCGTGGCGCGCGGCTTCGGCGCCTCGGAGCCTGTTTCTTCGTTTTCTTTCAGCATAGGTTTAGCCATTGACGGTCATTCTCTCCTTGAGCCGTTGCCCTGGGGCAAAGCTGTGCGCCCGATCCGCAGAGTACTCGTTTGGGTGATTCAATCTGAAATTTGGCGAGACTAATATTACCCGCTATTATAGCAGACCCGCGACTTTCTTTGTACCCTAAAGCGAAACGAGCGGAGAGGCCCCTGCGCTCGTTGACAAACCCCGGCAGAACCGGCTATTCAAAAGACGGCTGGTAAATCTTATCCCGCGATCTGATTTATAGGAGGATTCGACCATGGTCATGCTGGGCACGGACATGAAAGTCGCCGAGACGCCGAAAGACGGCCTGAAGGACTTTAAAAAACGCGACGCGTACGAGGAGTGGCTGCAGAGCGAGGGCGTCAAAGTCCACGAGGAATTCTATTTCCCCAACATGATGAAGGTCGAGCTCGGCCCGTGGGAGCGCAAGGGCGGCAAGGGCGCGGTGATCCATATCGCCAACCGCCACATGCCCAACGACTGCCACGTCGTCGAGATCGCGCCAGCGGGCAAATCGCAGCCCGAGCACCACATGTACGAGCTCACGATCTATATTCTCTCCGGGCGCGGCGCGACGACGATCTGGCAGCACGCCGGGAACGGCAGCGGCAACGGCAAGGGCAAGAACACCTTCGAGTGGCAGGCCGGGAGCCTCTTCTCCATCCCGCTCAACGCCTCGTACCAGAACTTCAACGGCAGCGGCACCGAGCCGGTGCGCTACATGGCCGTCACCAATGCGCCGCCGATGATGCGCCTGTACCAGGACCTCGACTTCATCTTCAACTGCGACTACGCCTTCACGACCCGCTACCAGGGCGACGAGGACTATTTCAGCGGCAACGGCAAGCTCTACACGCGGCGCATCTGGGAATCGAACTTCATCTCCAACGCCCCCGACATGAAGCTCTACGGCTGGAAGGAGCGCGGCGCCGGCGGCATCAACGCGATGCTCGAGATGGCGGGCAACAACACGAAGAACCACATCTCGGAGTTTCCTATCGGCACGTATAAGAAAGCGCACCGCCACGGCCCGGGCGCGCACCTGCTGCTCTTAAGCGGCACCGCGGGCTTCTCGCTCGTCTGGACCAAGGAAGACCGCTCCGACATGATCAAGTGCGACTGGCAGGTGGGCTCGATGGTCGTCGTGCCGAGCGACAACTGCACGCACCAGCACTTCAACTCGGGCACGACGCGCGCGCGCTACCTCGCGTTCCGCCCCGGCGACCTGGGCGCCAACTCGCCGCGCGGCGGCGGCGGCGAGTTTGCCGACCGGAGCCAGAAAGAAGGCGGCTGGCAGATCGAATACCGCGACGAGGACCAAGAGATCCACGAGATATTCGAGGGCGATCTCGACAAGAACGGCGCAACCTGCAAGATGAAAGCGTTCGTGCCGTGGTGTACGGGCGAGGTGGGTCCGACGAGCGAGCGGGAGACATAAGACGGCGAATCCGTCTACATCGCTACACTGATTCTATGTAGGGGCGGGTTTAAAACCCGCCCCTACTTTATTATGGTGGGCGATCGCTGCTACGCGCCTTCGCCG